>JAOOML010000004.1 GCA_028409275.1 Prochlorococcus sp. AH-716-I09
CCGATGAGTTTGGCCAGTAGACCAATCGTTATTCCTAATTCAAGCAAAGTAATTATTAAACCAGTAAAAAAAAGTAAAGGGGAAATTAAATTATGGAGAGACGGTTCGAAATGTATGACGATTAGGGAAAATTGTTATTGCGAGATCCAAAAAAGTAAATCACCTTGCAAAATAATAAAGTTTAAAAAAAGCACAAACTATTACAATACTTTAATTAAAAAATTAGATTGGAAAGGTGATTTATCTTTAAAAAATCCAAAAAATTAAATGGCCTTAGAAATAGAAAGACGATTTCTAATAAAAAATGATAATTGGAAAAAATTTGTGACAAAAAAATTTTTTATTGAACAAGGATATCTATCAAAAAGTTTAGATGATTGGATTATCAGGATAAGATTTACAGGAAAAGACTTTAAAATTGCACTCAAAAAACATATAGAAAGCTTTACTAACTTTGAATTTGAATATTCCATTCCACAAAAAGATGGTGAAATAATAATGTCAAATCTCTCCAATACAATAAAAAAAGAAAGATTCTTTTTAGAGATTGAAAAAAAATCTTGGATCATAGACTGCTTTAAAGAAGATAATTATCCACTTGAAATTGCCGAAATTGAACTTTCAAATGAAGAGGAAGATTTAAGTCTTCCATCTTTCATATCTAAAGAAATTACTGGGCTTAAGCATTACTCCAATTTCAGCCTGGCTAACAAACCTTTTTCAAATTGGTAGGTGAACTATTTAATAACTAAAAAATAACTAGTCAAAGGAACCACCTTTCCTTTATATTTTCTTTATGTTCTTATAAAGTATATTTTTAAAATGTATGGTCTTTATGACAAGGAAGGAATATTAAGATTTGTTGATTCAGACAAAGATGCTTGCATCGCATATGCAGAGCTTTTCGAGCTAGGTTCTACAAATTATTGTTTATTGGATTTAGCTAGTGATACAAATAAAGTATCAGGTACTAATCTTGATCGGAGTCTGGGAGAGAGCAACAATTAAATCCATCTCTACAAATCTTGCCATTATCCATTGCCCAATTCAAAAGTGCTACTCTATTTTTTGAACCTGTTTTAGTAAACATATTACTTACATGATTATCAACAGTTCTTTTACTAATAGTAAGTTTCACTGCAATTTCTTGATTTGTAAGCCCATCGGCTACTAGATCAATGATTTCCATCTCTCTTGTTGAGAGACCCATCATATCAATGTTGTTTACTTCTTCTTCAACCATTTGCATTTAAACAGTTCCTTTTTTATATTAATTAAGTTTAGCAATCCCACTAACTCTTGTAACCAAGCAGGAAACAAAAGCAATTGAAATCAAAACTTCAGCAGACTTTAGAAAAAAAATCCAAGGTAATAACAGCAGAGTTAATGCCGCCTCGAGGTGGAAACCCCGTAAGATCTCTTAAGATAGCACAACTTTTGAAAGATAAGGTACACGCTGTTAACATTACTGATGGAAGCAGGGCTGTAATGAGAATGTGCAGCCTAGCAATGTCTAAACTATTACTAGAAAATGGGATAGAGCCAGTAATGCAAATCTCGTGTAGAGATCGTAATAAAATTGCTTTACAATCAGACATTCTTGGAGCAAATGCTTTGGGTATTAAAAACATCTTATGCCTTACCGGTGATTCAGTAAAAGCCGGGGATCAACAAAATGCAAAAGCAGTTCATGAGTTTGAATCAGTTAGATTGCTTCAACAAATTCAAGACTTCAATAAAGGAATTGATCCAACTTTTGGAGAACTTTCCGATGAAAAAACATTTATATTTTCAGGAGCTGCTGCAGATCCAAGTTGCAAAAATCACAAAAGTTTAAAAAATAGAATAAAAAAGAAAAAAGAAGCTGGAGCTAGATTCTTACAAACTCAAATGGTTATGGAGAAACAAAATTTGATAGAATTTTGCGAAAAAATTAGTGACCCTCTTGAAATTCCTGTTATTGCAGGTGTATTTTTATTAAAGTCTTACAAAAATGCTCTTTTTATAAATAAATACGTCCCAGGAGCAAACGTCCCTGAAAAAATTTTAAATCGTCTCAAAGATGCCAAAAACCCTTTACAAGAAGGAATACAAATTGCAGCTGAACAAGCTCAAGATTTTATTAATATTGCAAGTGGTATTCATCTAATGGCAGTTAAGGCAGAACATTTAATTCCTGAGATTCTTAAAAAAGCTAATATTAATCTGGAATATTAATTAAATCAGTACCTAATAACTCTGCCATTGCCTTTTGTTGAGGAGATGGCTCAGTCATATCAGATCTTCTAGAATCTGTTATCAACCAATCCAAAGACGCATCATGCAAATCGAAGTGATCTCCATTTTTGCCAACGCAGTAACGGCCAAATACTAATTTATCTACTAGTTGAACACCCTTACCGATTTTGGAATAATCAAAAATAATTGAATTATCAATTGTTGCACCCTCGCAAATACAACAACTTGGGCCAATCATTGCAGGACCAATAATTGTAGCACCATCCTCTATTCTGGTCATTCCACCTATATATACAGGCCCAGTAATATCAACTTTGTCCCAATCCGCAGCAACATTTAATCCTGTAAAAACTCCAGGTTTAATTTCTTTACCAGGTATATCAACTTGTCTTACCTTACCAAGTAAGACATTACGAATAGCGCTCCAATAATCAGGAACTTTCCCAATATCTACCCATTCGAAATCCATTGGAAGGGCAAAAAATGGCAAATCCATATCAACAAGTTTAGGGAAGAGATCAGCACCAATATCAAACTTTTCGCCTGATGGTATGTAATTAAAAATTTCAGGTTCAAAAAGGTAAATACCTGTATTTATTGAGTCACCTAGAGCTTTATCTACAGATGGCTTTTCTTGAAACGCCTTTATTCGACCATTGTTATCTGAAACTACCACGCCATAACTTGATACTTGATCTCTTGTTACTTTTTTAGTTATTAAACTGGCAATTGCTCCCTTTTCTTTATGTTTTTTAACTGCTTCAGTCAAATCTAAATCAACTAAAGCATCTCCACATAAGACAACAAAAGTTTCATCAAAGAATTTTTGGAAATCTTGAATTTTTTTTAATCCTCCTGCAGAACCTAAAGCATCCCCGATTAATTCTCCATCTTCAATTCTACCTTCAAAACTATATGCAATCTCTACACCAAATCTTTGGCCATCTCTAAAATAATTTTCAATTTCTTCAGCAAGATGAGATACATTAACCATTATTTCTTTAAAGCCATGCTCTTTTAGGAGTTCTAAAAGAAACTCCATTACAGGTTTTTGTAAAATAGGTATCATGGGTTTTGGAATAATATGAGTTATTGGCTGAACGCGTGTACCTTTTCCTGCTGCAAGTATCATTGCCTTCATGAATTCAAAACCTCTTTTTAAAGATTATACGTTATTACAATTAAGCTGCTATGCAGCAGAATGAGGGGTATTGGTTACTTCAAGATTCTCTATAGGCAATTGAGCTAAACCTCCATCAGGGATTATTCTTTTAATTTGAATTGGGCCATATAAAGAATTAATTTGTTTAATTTCAATTTTGTTTTCAGATGATAAAAATAACAAAGCCCAAAAAACCCCAAGACGATCCTTATCTAAATCATTTTTTACAACTGTTTGCCATGTCTTAACTAAATATTCAAAATCTGTCCATTGTAATGCTTTTTCCCAACCATTAATAAATTTTCCTAATTCCTTAGTTGTTTCTGGTAGTTTCTCACGATGTGCCAAAGATTTTACATGAGAAATTAAAGCCTTATCAGAATATTTTTTATTTCTTTTTCTCTTCATGAGCAGAAGATCTTGGGTTTCTATAACTTCAGCAATAGACTCTAATTGATTTACCAGTTCTCCCAATGTTGTTGTACGTTTAAGAATAGGTTGTGCTATTGATCTTCTACGTAAATATTTTTCAGGATATTTTGGAATATCAAATTCTTGAGAAATCCAATCTTGATCATCAACATCAAAATCATCTTCTAAATCTGAAGAATCTATTTTAAAAACATCAGATTCCAAAACTTGAGCCTTTAAATTAACAAGTACTGAAGCTGCAAACAATGCTTCGCTTGTTTCAGATAAATCCTTATGATATGAACTTTCATTACTTGAATTTTTTTTAACAGTATATGAATATTGCTCTAAAAAGCTATCAATTACACTAATTACATCAATATCCCAGGGATCAAGATCGCCTTTTCCAGCTGCATCTTGAAGAAACTTAATCAACAATCTAGGTCCTAATTGTTGCCTATCAATAGGGTTGAAATGAGATATTTTGGAATAATTATATCTACTAATAAGATATCTTCTTATTTATTTATTGCCAGAAATTAGTTTATAAACTAAAAACTATATTGTTGGTGCTTTCAAGATCACATTTTTTTTAATTCCTGAAAAAATATTTGTTTTTACAGCACTTTTAACAGCAGTTAAATCTCTATCGACTAAATTATTAATAGATGCAAGATAAGTTTCAGTAACTAATCTTGGATATAAACCTATTCCAATTATCGGCAAAAGTAAACAAGCAATAATATAAACTTCTCTGGGCTCTGCATCAATAAGTTTCCTCTCTTCGGTTAATTTAGGATTTTCTTTACCAAAGAAAATTTCTCTTAACATTGATAGTAGATAAATAGGAGTAAGAATGACACCTATTGCGGCTAAAGAAGCCATAACCACCCTAAAAGGTAGTGTATAAACTTCATCAGTGACAAATCCTGTAAATACCATTAATTCAGAAACAAATCCACTCATACCTGGCAAAGCAAGTGAAGCAAGAGAGCACGCAGTCCATAAAGCAAACATGATTCTCATTTTTTGTCCTACACCACTCATTTCATCAAGCTTAAGAGTCTTTGTTCTGTCATAGGTCGCTCCAACAAGAAAAAATAAGCTAGCTCCAATTAATCCATGACTAACCATTTGTAGCATTGCTCCGCTTGTTCCAAGGCTACTAAAGCTCCCTATTCCTATAAGAACAAAACCCATATGACTTATTGAACTATATGCAATTTTTCTTTTGAGATTTCTTTGAGCAAAAGAAGTTAACGCAGCATAAATTATATTTACTACTCCCAAAACTATTAATAATGGGGCAAATTGAGCATGAGCAACCGGTAATAATTGAGCATTGAATCTTAAAAGGGCATATCCTCCCATTTTTAATAGAATTCCAGCCAGAAGCATATGAACTGGAGCTGTAGCCTCTCCATGAGCATCGGGAAGCCAAGTATGAAGAGGTACTATTGGGAGTTTTACTCCAAATGCAATCAAGAGCCCCACGTAACATAATATTTGGAATTTTTGACTAAAATCTTGAGCTGCTAAGTGAGAAAACTCAAAGTTAGGAATTTCCATACCATAGAAACCCATTGCCAATGCTGCTAGAAGGATAAATATAGAACTGCCAGCAGTATAAATAATGAATTTTGTAGCTGCATATTGTCTGTTTTTGCCACCCCATATAGCCAATAATAAATATACAGGAATCAACTCAAGTTCCCAAGTCAGAAAGAATAAAAGCATATCTTGAACTGCAAATACAGCGATTTGCCCACCATCCATCACCAATATCAAAAAGAAAAATAACTTTGGTTTAAACTTAACCGGCCATGCAGCTAAAACTGCTAAAGCAGTTATAAAACTAGTTAATAATATTAAGGGCATCGAAATACCATCAGCCCCAACAGACCAAGTAAGACCTAAATTTGGAAGCCAACTAATATTTTCTTTAAGTTGAACATTTTCATTATTAATATCAAAGCCATTTATGTATGAACCTACAGTTATTAAAAAAGTTATTAATGCAATAGACAATGCAAACCATCTAACCTCTTTCCCATTTCCTTTATCTGGGAAAAAAGGTATCACAAATGCACTACCAATTGGGAACAAAATTGAAGCAGATAACCAAGGAAAATCAGACAATCCAGCTCCCAAAGTTCCTAAGATTTGTGTCGCAAAATGTGTTAAAAAATAAGTACTCAATTTAATAAGAAATTTATCTTAAATAAAGTCTAGAAATTATCTGTATTTTTTCACCCCAATGGACAGTGAAGACACACAATTGTAATTAAGTTACTTGAGGGGATTGAAAACCAAATATTGCAACTAATAGAATTACTCCTCCAAAAACAATAAGCGCATAAAATTGAGCTCTACCCGTCTCAAAATATTTTAAACCTTCTCCGCTACCTAAAGTGACAAGTCCAGTAAGATTAACTACCCCATCAACAACCTTTGAATCAACTTCTAAAACTTCTTTAGCAAGTTTTCTACTACCCTTAACAAAAAGTTTTTCATTTATATCATCTAGATACCATTTGTTTGATAAGAATTGATTCATAACGGGAAACTTTTCGGCAAATAAAACTGACAAATTAATTTTTTTCACAAAATATGCCTGATAAGCAACAATAATTCCAACTGATGCAATAACAACTGAGGCTATGGCTAGAGGCAGAAATTCTTTTAATTCGAAAGCTTTCGCAGCAATCTCAGCTTCTTCAGGATCTAGTAAATTCGCAATTTTACTATCCCATGGAAGTCCCATAAAACCTATGATTACAGAAGGGAAAGCTAGAAATACTAATGGAAATGTCATTGACCAAGGTGACTCATGAATAGAGCCATGTTCTTTATGCTCTTCTTCATTTTCATCATCTAAATTAATTTTGGAAGCGACTAAAAGCTCTTTTTGTAATTCTTTGTTCTCCCCTCTAAAATCTCCCTCAAATGTCAAGAAATAAAGCCTAAACATATAAAAAGCAGTCATTCCAGCTGTTAAAAGTCCTACAAACCAGAAAGCTGGGAATGATATAAATGCATTTCCGAGTATTTCGTCTTTACTCCAAAAACCTGCCAATGGAGGAATACCACTAATTGCTACACAACCTATTAAAAATGTTGTTGATGTGAATGGCATTTTTTTCCTTAAACCGCCCATCAATCTCATATCTTGGGCCAATACAGGCTGATGACCTACTACTTCCTCCATTGCATGAATTACAGAACCAGATCCCAAAAATAACATTGCTTTAAAGCAAGCATGAGTAACTAAATGGAAAATTCCTGCTATAGGAGCACCACAACCCATCGCAAGCATCATATAACCAAGCTGAGAAACAGTGCTATATGCTAACCCCTTTTTTAAATCCATTTGAGTCAAAGCTATAGAAGCTCCTAAAAAACAAGTAATGGTACCAACTAGAGCAATAATGAACTGGATGGATGGAAATATTGAATATAGCGGTTGTAACCTAGCCACTAGAAATATTCCTGCGGCAACCATTGTAGCTGCATGAATCAGCGCAGAAATCGGTGTCGGACCCTCCATAGCATCAGGCAACCATACATGAAGAGGAAACTGCGCAGATTTTGCCATTGGCCCTAAAAAAACTAAAAAACAAAGAAGTAAAGCAGCCCAAATTGGTATTGAATTATCAGATATTGATTGAGAAATTCCAGAAGCTATTTCATTAAAATCAAAACTATTAGTTGCCCAAAATAGACCAAGAATGCCAAGTAATAATCCAAAGTCTCCTACTCTATTAACAACGAATGCTTTCTGTGCAGCATGGGCAGCACCATCTCTGTCATACCAAAAACCAACTAATAGGTAAGAGCACATTCCAACTAATTCCCAAAAAACGTAAATTTCTAATAAATTTGGACTGACTATTAATCCCATCATTGAACTACTAAATAATGCTAAATATGTAAAAAATCTGACATAACCTTTATCATGGGCCATATAACCGTGAGAGTAGATCATGACCAGCAAAGTTATAGTGGTTACAAGAGCAAGCATTACGCTACCCAAAGGATCAAGAACAAAGCCCATTGGGATTATAAAATCGCCAGCATTGGCCCATACAAATAATTTTTCTACTGGTTGATAACCATTAATTTGTTCAATCAAAGCTTTATAACTTATTACCGCTGATATACCAACGAATGAAATCAGACCTACAGAAACAATTTCTCTGGAATTATTAATTTTCGTGTTAATACTTATTAGTCCTAGACCAGAAAGCACTGCTCCAATAAGTGGGAAAACAGGAATTAACCAGGCAATTTCTGAAGCTTGAGGCATTTTTTAAAGAACTTGTATTTTGATTTTAAACTGTCAATTGAAAAATTCCGACAAAAATGATGAATTAAATGTTTTAACAGCAATATTTATATATTGATGAGACCACCAAAGTAAACCTATGGCAATCAATATACCAAGTTGAGATAGCCTAAAAAATTCTTTAATTTTTAATTCTTGCCTTCCTTCAAATATTGCTTTAAAAGGGATTATAGAAGTATTTTTTTTAAACTTCTCAAATTCTTCTCCAAATCTACTAGATAATCTCTTATCCCCATGCCAGATAGCAAAAAGATGATGCAAAATTAACCCAACAGAAGTTATTAATGTGAATGATGTACCAATCCATAAAGTATGCGCAAAACACCAAATAATCTGACCAAATGCTTGGGGATGTCTCGTAATTCTCATTATCCCAGTTCCGTAAATTCTCACTTTAGGTTTTGAAACCGAGGGAATTTCAAGCAAATTGTAGGTAGCGGGATATAAAAATAAAAAACTTATTGCAGTTAAAAACCAAACCATAATAAAAACGAAATTATTGCCTTGAAAATTCCATAATCGTATTCCGTCATATCTATGAGCCAAAAAATAACTAATTAAGATAAGTGCGGATGGCAAACTTAAAAAAACAAAACATAACCTCCATAATCTTGGTCCCATAATAGATTCCGCTTTGATTCTTAAAGCAGCTCCACCACTATGAATTACCGCAAAAATCGAAATCAAAAATAAGATTATTAGAGAAGTTTTATGAGTATCCATAGATTTAAATTATTCAAATAATTTTTGTTCTTAACAATAATGCTTCTAAGCATTAGAATTATAAGTAATTGTAGGCATAATTAATGCCAGAATTACCATTTACTCTCGACCAGTTAAGAATACTAAAAGCTATTGCAGCTCAAGGAAGTTTTAAAAAAGCTGCAGATTTATTATATGTAACCCAACCTGCTGTTAGTTTACAAATTCAAAATCTAGAAAAACAACTTGAAATCACAATTTTCGACCGAGGTGGAAGAAAAGCCCTTTTAACTGAAGAAGGAAGACTTCTGCTCGAATATTGTGAGCGAATTTTGAATCAATGCGATGAAGCTTGTAAAGCAATTGAAGATTTAAATAGTTTAAAAGGCGGAACTCTTGTTATTGGAGCCAGTCAAACAACGGGTACTTATTTAATGCCAAGAATGATAGGATTATTCAGACAAAAATATCCTGATGTATCTGTTCAACTTCAAGTGCACAGTACTAGAAGAACAGGCTGGAGTGTTGCAAATGGACAAATTGACTTAGCCATTATTGGTGGACAATTACCAAGCGATTTAGAAAATTTACTTCAAGTAATTCCATATGCTACAGATGAATTAGCACTAGTTTTACCTTCTAAACACCATCTTTCTAACAAAAAAGAACTTTTAAAAGAAGACTTATACAAATTAAATTTTGTGACATTAGACTCTCAATCTACAACTAGAAAAGTTGTTGATAAACTTCTTAAAGATTCTGGACTTGATATTCAAAGGTTAAAAATTGAGATGGAACTTAATTCTCTTGAAGCAATAAAGAATGCAGTTCAATCAGGTCTAGGAGCTTCCTTTTTGCCGGTAGTTTCAATTGAAAGAGAACTAGCTGCTGGAACAATCCATAAAGCATTCCTCGCTGACTTAGAGGTTAAAAGAGAACTTAAATTAATTACTAATCCATCAAGATATACTTCAAGGGCATCAGAAGAATTTAAGAAGAATATTTTGCCACAATTTGCTAGTTTAGAAAGTCCATTAAGGCAAAATCAAAATTGATCAGAACTGAATTGCTTCTTTATTAATACCAACTCCTCCGTCTTCGGCTTGTCCATCACCTTTAATTATAAATTTGTTTTCATTTACATCGGTTTGATAAACGCATTTAACTATAGGTTTATCTCGTATAGATCCAATATAAGCAAAAGTATTCATTCTTTGCTTACATTCTCTTACATCTTCATTGCTTATTGCTCCTTGTTTTTGCAAAACTGTCCAATTCTCTCTTCTAATTACACAACCTGGCTGAAGAGCTGGTTGCGTCACGAAGCTTGTGGAAGGATTCAGAGTCGTATACATTTCAACATCGATGACAAAAGCGCTTGCACCCCATTGTCTGCAAAATTCAGGATCTGGAACAGCCATATCTAATTGTTGTTGACTAGCTATATTTCCCTGGCCGCCATCTGTTGTACTGGTAATCGCGCTTCCTATACCAACGCCTAGTATTAATACTCCCGCAAGAACAGCAACGGTTCCTGTACTGAAATTAATCTTTTGCTCAGAAGAAGAGGCGGGCAATCTACTGGCTCTTTGTCCATAGAGATCTCCATCTCTTTGATTTGAAGAATAATTTCTATATGAGCCTCTCTTTGGCCTTCTATTTGATGGTGGTCTATTCACAATACTTCATTTGTCTTTGGTAAACCCATTGAATAGTTCATTACTCTACAATCAGGGTTATAGCTTAATTCTCCATTTTGTAGCAATAATTTAATTAAACCTTCGATTTCTGAACCTATTTTCCGAAGTTCATAATCATCTAAATTCCTTCCTGCTCTCTCTTTTATTAATACATTAAATTTTTCATTGATTTTATTTAGAGAATCTTCGTTCCAAATAAATTCGTTATCGGGATCTAAATCAAGAGTCAGTTTATTGGGATGAAACTTTAATATTTCATCAACTACTTCAGCAGTAAAAATCCTTACATGTCGAGTGGTTGACTTTAAAAGCATTTTTTCCATAATTTTGCTAAATAACCAACGAAAAAAACTATTATGTTCTAACTTTAATGTAGCTTATTACTAAGTGGTAATTTATTTCTTGATTTAATAATGCGTGTTGTAATTGCTGGTGCAGGTTTAGCAGGTTTATCTTGCGCTAAATATCTAGTTGATAATGGTCACATTCCAATTGTTCTCGAAGCTAGAGATGTTTTAGGGGGTAAAGTTGCAGCATGGAAAGATGAAGATGGAGATTGGTATGAAACTGGTTTGCATATATTTTTCGGAGCTTACCCTAACATGTTGCAACTTTTCAAGGAATTAGATATTGAAGATAGACTCCAATGGAAAAGTCATTCAATGATCTTTAACCAGCCATCAGAACCCGGAACTTACAGTAGATTTGACTTCCCCGATATACCAGCTCCCGTAAATGGAGTTTCAGCAATACTTAGCAATAACGATATGCTTTCATGGAATGAAAAAATTCTTTTTGGACTAGGTTTAGTGCCCGCAATGTTGAGAGGCCAAAGGTACTTGGATAAATGTGATGAGAAATCATGGACAGATTGGCTCAAAGAACACAATATCCCAGAAAGAGTTAATGATGAAGTTTTCATAGCCATGAGTAAAGCTTTAAATTTCATTGGCCCTGACGAGATATCATCTACTGTTTTACTAACAGCGCTAAACAGATTCTTACAAGAAAAAAATGGCTCAAAAATGGCATTCCTTGACGGAGCCCCTCCAGAAAGACTTTGCCAACCAATTGTTGACTATATCACTTCCCGTGGTGGAGAAGTACATATGAATAGCCCGTTAAGGCAAATTAACCTTAAGGAAGACAGCACTGTTAAAAGTTTTACTATTGCCTCATTAAATGAAAACGAAAAGAAAGAGATTATTGCAGACGCTTATGTTAGTGCAATGCCTGTAGATCTCTTTAAATTAATGATCCCGAATCAATGGAAAGGTCTAGATGTTTTTTCTAAATTAGATGGTTTAAATGGTGTACCAGTTATTAATATTCACTTATGGTTTGACAAAAAATTAACAGATATTGACCATCTCCTATTTAGTAGATCGCCACTTCTTAGTGTTTATGCAGATATGAGTATTACATGCAAAGAATATGAAGATCCAAATAGATCAATGCTTGAATTAGTTTTCGCACCAGCTAAAGATTGGATAAATAGAAGCGATCAAGACATCGTTGATGCAACTATGGAAGAACTGAAAAAATTATTCCCAACTCATTTTATTGGTGACGATAAGACAAAATTAAGAAAATATAAAGTCGTCAAAACTCCAAGATCAGTCTACAAGGCGGTTCCTGGATGCCAAGAGTTCAGACCTAGCCAGAAATCTCCCATAAAAAACTTCTTTTTAGCTGGTGATTACACAATGCAAAAATATTTAGCATCTATGGAAGGAGCTGTTTTAAGTGGTAAATTATGCGCGGAATCAATTAATAAGGAGTATTCAAAAACTCCCCAAAATGTTTCTTAAAAACATTAAAAAAATTCTTAATTCAGCTAAAGCTTTTTGAAAAATTCAATTTCTCAACTAGATCAAGCATACGAGATATGCCGTAAAGAAACTCAAAAATGGGCTAAAACCTTTTATTTGGGAACTCTTCTACTTCCGCTAGAAAAGAGAAAGGCTATTTGGGCTATTTACGTATGGTGTAGAAGAACAGATGAAATAATGGATAGCTTAGAAGCTTCGACTAAATCTCAAAATGAACTTTCAGATAATTTAGATGCTTGGGAAGAAAATACAAAGAATATTTTTAAAGGAAATATTCAATCTGAATTAGATGCAGTTCTATCGGATACCATCGAAAAATATCCACAAAATATTCAACCTTATCTAGATATGATAGATGGCCAGAGGATGGATCTTAATAAATTTAGGTACAAGGATTTTGATGAACTAAAACTCTACTGTTATAGGGTAGCAGGGACTGTTGGTTTAATGACTCAAAATGTCATGGGAATTGATAGCGCTTATACATCAGCACCATGGAGTGAAAAGCCTGACCCCTCAGAAGCAGCAATAGCTTTAGGTATTGCAAATCAATTAACAAATATATTACGAGATGTAGGAGAAGATCGACAAAGAGGAAGAATTTATCTTCCACAAGAAGATATTGAGAAATTCAACTATTCTGAAGAGGAACTTCTAAAAGGGGAAATAAATGATCAGTGGAAAAAGTTAATGAATTTTGAATTAACGAGGGCTCGTGATTGGTTCCAAATGTCTGAAGATGGGATAAAGTGGTTATCCTCTGATGCAAGATGGCCAGTATGGACATCTTTACGCCTCTACAGAGGAATATTAGATTCCATTGAGAGACTAGACTACGATGTTTTTAATAACAGAGCTTTTGTAAAAAAATCAGTAAAAGCTTTTGAGATTCCTATATCTTTTCTGATTTCTAGAATGAAGTAACTAAACAGGAGTTTTTTGATTAGCCAACAAATCTTTTAATTTAGATAGTTCTCCAGCCCATCTTGGATCAGGTGCTTCAAGATTAGGTGCATCACTATGAACAATTTTTTTAAAATCTTTCCTCTTCTTGTTCTTATTTAAGTTTCCACTATTTTTTTTATTTGAAGCAGAATCTTTCTTTTCAGATAGCTCTACTCTTAATTTAGAACCATTAAATTCAAACCCGTTCAATTTTTGAATTAGTAGATTAGCATTCTCTTCATTATTCGTAGTCGCGAAACCAAATCCCCTGCATTCCTTAGTTTCCTTATCTAATACTGCTTTAAATCTGACCGAATCAGAAACTGATTTTAAAATCTTATCAAATTCTTTTGGATTAAATCCTTGTGGTAAGTTGCCAATGTAAATGCGAATGCTCATAAATTTTTAAAAATGATTTTGAAGTCTGAACTTTAAACAAAACTAAGCTATGTGTATTTAATCACATTTTGGCGCATTTTGTTCAATCCAAAGCTTTGCTTTATAAATAGCTTCATCAAAATTATTCAATCTGTTATACGCAAGCTCCTTTGAAAGATACTTTAAAAGCTCTCCTAAGATAGGTCCATCCTTTATTTGCAAATTTTTTTTTATTTCATCACCATTAAGTAAATTTGAGGGATGAAATAATTTATCATCCTTATTACGCCATCTCTTTAACCAATCGAAGCGCAAATTTTGAGGTAAATAAAAAATAAAAGATGGAAGAAACATCTCTAATTCTTGATGTAATTCAAATCTATCTAACTCATTTAACTGAGCGATTTTTTTATTCTTCAAAAAAAAGTGCCATTTACGCATTAACTTAGTTTTTGAAACTTCAGCCTTACTAAATTTAAATCTTTCTAAAGATGCCTCATCTAAAATTTGTGTAATAAAAAATAATGGCAAAAATTTCTCCTTTTCATTGTGATTAAGTTCTTCACAATTAATTTCCTTTAAATCCAAAAAGAAAGAATCTTTATATAAATTATCGAATCCAAATATATTAAAATTTTTTACCAAAATTATCGCCTCAAGAGCATTTGCCCCTTTTACTATTTTCTGTATTTCATAGTTAATTCTCTCACTGGCAACAAGATACAATTTCTCTTTATTTTTTTTTAAAAAAGTAATTAACTTCAAATCAATTGTAAAATTCAATTCTGAAACAAATCGAAAACATCTTAAAATTCGTAATGGATCATTCAGTAAATTTGTTTCTGAACATGTTCTCAGCAAAGAAACTTCTAGATCTTTGAGGCCATTTAAAGGATCAAATAAAGACTTCTTATCAAATAAAAAAGCAATTGAATTAATCGAAAAGTCTCTAGTACTCAAATCTCCCTCGATCGTAGAGGAAATCTGATTAGCAATATCAATTGAAATATGATTAAAAATAATTCTTACAACTTCTCTTTTCTTATCTAAGATTATTAACTTAGAATTAATATTCTCTGAAATTTGTTTTCCAATTGCAATGGCATTACAAGGTACCACAATATCCACATCCAACTCTTCAGTTACTCTGCCCAAAATAATATCCCTTATGTAACCACCGACCAAATATGATCCTTTGGGTAAAAAAGATAATATAGAATTCCAATTATAAAATTTTATACTTCTTTCTAATTCCTTAATTATTAGTGTATGATCGGTGAGAATATTGTTAATTATCATTTTATTTATTAATCATGTGCATTTGCGTCAACTGTAAATGGGTTGATAGGTGTATCACGTATCACGATGTTGAAAATAATCATGGAGTTGATAATATTTGTGATGTACCTGATTTTAAAGCAAAACAACCATTCATTCACGTCAGTATAGTTAAAGATAAGAATGGTGTTTACAAAACTGACTGGGATGTTCAATCTTGTAAAAGTTTTACGAAAGAATTTGGTAAATGGTCTAAATGTAATCCAGGTTTGGAATTACCTGTTTAAAGGTAATAAATGGTACATCATCTAAAACTAAGACAAAAATTGCCTACATTAGCGATTCATAGCACAGACAATTCTTTTGGCTTTGGATATAGAAAGAACAATAATCTTAGATCTGATAAATTATTTATAAAAAAAATTGATAAAGACTTATGCAACAACTTGATTGTTGATTTTAATAAATTTATTTCCCAGGAAAATTTACAAAATGTAAAAAAGATATCTGTCAATATAGGGCCATCAAACTTTAATGCTTCAAGACTTATTGTAGTTTTAGCAAGAACAATCTCACAACAGATAAATTGTCCTTTGGACAGTTTTAGTTCATTTGAAATAATGGCAAAGAGAATTGCATTAAAAAATAATATTGTTTCAAACAAACAAACATTCTGGATTTATAAAAAATTAAAACGAAAAGGATTCATTGCAGGTAAGTACGAGATTTATCATGACAAAGAAAAAAATTCGGATCTAGGAATTCGAGAAATAGTTCTACCAAAAGTTATTAAAGAATTAATGAACAAAGAACTTTTTGTTGAGGCTGTTTATGAGGATGAAAAAGATCTAACAGAATTATTAGATTTATCAAATAAAAATTTATTAAATGCAAATGTTAATTCTTGGCAAAAAGTTTTGCCACTTTACCCTATTTCTCCAATCAACTAAATAGTCATCCAATCAAATTATTAATATTTTCTTGAAGGTGCATAGTTACATAATTCAGCTCATCTCTTGATGAGGTATTTGGAGGTTGAACAGGTTTTCCCACTTTTATAACTATTTTTGAAAACAAAGGAATGCAGAATTTAAATCTAATTAGTCTATGAGAATTAATTATTGCAACAGGCAATAATAATTTTTGATTTTTAAAGGCTAGTAATGCAGCGCCATGTTTTGGCTTATTAACTCGCCCATTTCTTTGACGAGTGCCATCAATAAAAATTCCAATACAATTATTATTTGATAACTTTTTACATGCTGTGTTAATAGTATTTTTATCAGCAATTCCCCTCTTTACAGGATATGCTCCACAAGCCTTGATAATTAAACCAAGAAAAGGTATTTTAAATAGCTCCGCCTTGGCCATAAATGATATATTTCGTCCGATAGCATGGCCTAATAAAGGAGGATCAAGTAATGAACCATGATTAGAAACCATTATAAAAGAATCTTGTTGGGGAATATTTTCTCTACCTACTAATCGACCTTTAAATACAAATTTATAGATAGGTAAAACGAGAAGTTTGCTGACTAATTGATAGATTAACTTTTGAAAAATATCATTTTTCATAGGAATTAATAAGTTATTTGATCAGAAGATGAAACTTGCGAAATTTTGACACCTTTCAAATGTCTTTTTCCTAGACCACTAAGTACATTTGAAGGGCCAATTTCAACAATATGAAGATCACTATCTTTTGCGATTAAATCCATAGTTTCTCGCCACCTTACCCCGTTACACATTTGATTTTCCAATCTAATTTTCAACTCATTTGGATCGCTACAAAGTGAAGGTTCATAATTACTGATGACTGGACAAGTGGGATTCTTAAATTTAATCTGTTTTAAATATTGAGAAAACTTTGCAGCAGGCTCATCCATAAATGGCGAATGAAATGCACCTGAAACATTTAATTTCAGAAATCTTTTACAAGAAATTTCTCTTGATAAATTATCTAGTGCTTTATTAGATCCTGATAAGACAACTTGGGAGGAGCTATTATCATTTGCAATTACAATATCATCAAATTTTTTTACTAATAAATCCAATTCATTTCTATCAAACCCAATTACTGCGGCCATAGATCCTTCCCCAACATTCACCATTAATTGAGACCTTACTTTTATTAGTGCTACGCAATCTTCGAATGAAAAAACATCCGCACAATAAAGTGCCGTAATTTCTCCTAGGCTATGTCCAGCAACATAAGTTGGTTCAAAACCATTATCCTTTAAGGCATCTAATAAAATCGATTCAATCAAAAACAGACAAATTTGTGTATTTCTTGTATTATTCAAATCACTTAGAGGATTTTTTTGTTCAGTATTTAACTCACAAATTTCAAATAAATTCCTCTCAAATATCTCTGAAGCATAACTGAACCTCTCTTTTGTGTTTGGCAAATTTTCAATTTGCTTTGCCATTCCAATTTTTTGCGAACCCTGTCCAGGGAATACCCATACAACTGTCATAATGTTCCTATTTAATTTTTAACCCCACTTAATGAGGGCTGCACCCCAACTTAACCCAGCACCAAAACCACTTGTAGCAATAATATCATTTTGTTTAATTCTATTATTTCTAATAGCCTCATCCATCACAAGTGGAATTGTTGCCGCTGAAGTATTTCCATATTTTTCTAAATTGCTAAGAATTTTTTCTCTTGGAATTTTTAATCTATCTCCTACAGAATCTAATATTCTTTGATTAGCTTGATGCAACACAAGCCAATCAACTTCATCACACCTATAATTTGTTTTTCTGAATAACTTATTAAGAATTATTGGAACCTCTCTAACTGCAAATTTATAAACTTCCTGACCATTCATCTGAATTGGTGAAAAACCGCCACTTAAAAAATCAATATCATCAATAATTAAATCTTTATTATTTTTTGATGGAAGATTCAGAAAAGAACCCCGTTCCCCATCAGTTCTCATATCAAAACCAATGAAATTATCAAATTCGTTTGTGGCTTCAATTGCCAATGCACCCGCTCCATCTCCAAAGAGAATGCAACTTCTTCTATCATTCCAATCAACGAAGCTTGATAATTGATCTGCACCTATAACAATAGCCCTTTTAAAACCACCCCCTTTTAAAAATTGTGAAGCTGTTATTAAGGCGAACAAAAAACCACTACATGCTGCAGTTAAATCGAAAGCTACAGCATTATCGGCACCCAATTTAGCTTGAATAGATGGTGCTGATCCAAATAAATCATGAGGAGTAGAAGTAGCCAAAACAATTAAATCAATTGTTTTAATATCCCAATGAGCCATTTCAATAGCAGTTAGTGCCGCCTTATAACCCATATCAGTAACATTATCCCCTATGCTAGAAATTCTTCTCTCTGAAATGCCAGTTCTTGATATTATCCATTCATCACTTGTATCTACCTTTTGACTAATTTTTTGATTGGTTAGTATTTGATCGGGTACGTAACTTCCACTTCCTTTAAATGATACTCCAATCTGATTAAAATTTTTTCCTTCCAAAAGAGTTTTTTAGTTACTTATATAAGTCAAACATAAATTTGACGAAATATGTTTTATCAATTTAAAACTTGAAGCTTTTGAAGTTGGTTTAAATTTTCCATAACATTATGATTAACTGCCGAATGAGCCAAGCGAAGAGCGCTAACGACTGATAAGGACTTACTGCTCCCATGCCCAATCACGCAAATACCGTTTACCCCAAGTAATAAGGCGCCACCATGTTCGGCATGATCTAATCTTTTCTTAATTCTGAGTAAATTACTCTTTAAAAAAGCTGAACCAACTTTGCCCCGTCTCCCTCTTGGCAGCTCAGCTCTCAAAATATCTAATAAAACACCCCCCACAGACTCAAGAAATTTTAATAAAATATTACCTGTAAATCCATCGCAGACAACTACATCGAAACTGCCTGACAACACATCTCTACCTTCGCAATTACCTCCAAAATTAAAACTTTTTTCAGTAGAAAGAAGTTCAAATGTTTTAAGGGACAAATCGTTACCTTTACATTCTTCTTCTCCAATATTTAAAAGACCTATTCTTGGTTTTTTTACTTGTAAGACATCTTTTGCATAAATATTACCTAAAAGGGCAAACTGATGAAGGTAAGAAGGTTTACAATCTGTATTTGCACCAACATCTAAAACTAATACAGGTCGGGTTTGATCTCTTGTTGGAAATAATGCGCCTATTGCTGGTCTATCAATCCCTTTCAATCTGCCAATTCTAAATATTGCAGAAGCCATCATAGCTCCTGAATTTCCAGCAGAGTAAACAGCTTGAGCTTTATTTTTTCTTACTAAATCCATTGCAACATTTATACTTGCGTTTTTCTTTTTCCTAACTGCAGTAGCTTCCTCATTCATCCCTATAGGATCCTCACTATCAATTAATTCAAGACGATTATTTTCTATTTCCTTTTCGAGTAATTCTACTAAACCGATTTTTTCTGCTGCATTTTTAACTTTTTCAATTTTTCCAACAAACTTTATATTTATCGGAAATCGACTTATCGCTTCTAGGCAACCCTCGAGGATTGGCCCAGGAGCATAATCTCCACCCATACCATCAACCGCTATCCAAACTCTATTAGATTGCGAATCATCCATCTTATCTAAAATATTATCGCTACTTTGTAATCTTTTTAATGGGTCAAATACTAATGGTTGCAATGTATTTTTAGCTAATGTACTAGCATTTAAAACCACACTACTAGCGGTATTCACAACAGATTCAGCGCTTGATACTACGTTACCTGCAACATTACCTGCAACGTTACTAGCAACATTACTAGCTGTGCTTACTACAGATCCAGCACCAGAAACAACGTTGCCTGCCACATTACCAGCAGTTGCGGCAGAACTAGCAGCAGTGTCAACTATAGAAGTTACAGCAGAGTTTCTTTTATACCAAATAACTAATCTTCTAATAGCTTTGGACTTATTAATTTTAGAGACAGTTTCTTTTCCCATTTATTTACCATCAAAAGGAGCAATATCGACAATCCTTTGAAAAAGATATCCTGTGCCTCTAGCGGTTAATATCAACTCAGGATTTGCAGGATCGGCCTCCAGTTTTGATCTTAATCTCGATATATGAACATCGACTACTCTTGTATCTACGTGTCTCTCAGGTGTATATCCCCAAACTTCTTTTAAGATTTCTCCTCTACTAAATGGCTCTCCTGACCTACTTACCAAAAGCTCTAGGAGACTAAATTCCATCCCAGTTAATCTAATTCTTTCATCGCTTTTATAAACTTGTCTTCGATTTGTATCAATTTTTATATCAGTAACCAAAATTAATCCTGAATTAGGCATTCCAGGCATTTGTTCTTTGTCAATTCTTCTTAGAACGCATCTAATTCTAGCTTCTAATTCCTTAGGACTAAATGGTTTCACTACATAATCATCAGCCCCTAATTCTAAACCTGTTATCCTATCTGCAACATCTCCTAATGCAGTTAACATAACGATTGGAACATCAGAATCTTTCCTTAATTCCTGACAAACTCCATAGCCATCTAATTTTGGCATCATAACGTCAAGCACGACTAAGTCAGGCTCATAATCTTTAAATAACTTTAGTGCTTCTTTACCATCACTTGCAGTTACTACTTTGTAGCCAATCATGGAGAGTCGCGTCTCCAGAATTCTTCTAATACTTGCCTCGTCATCTGCGACAAGAATTGTTTCTTTAGTTTGACTAGATAGAGCCATTTGTTTCTATTAGCTAATCAGTAAGAGAATTAATTATTATCCTAATCTAACTTGTGGAGGGGCAATATCCCAAACATTCTAGTTCTATTACTTTATTCAAAAACTAAATGTCTAGCAAATTGTCTACTTTTATTTGTCAAAATTGCGGAACTGAAACTTCTCAATACTTTGGGAAATGCCTTAATTGCAACTCATGGAATTCAATTGTTGAAGAAATTAAAAGCAAGAGATCTAAAAATCAAGATATAAAAAACAGTAAGAAATCTATACCATTTAATGAAATTTCATCAGAAAAAAAATCAAGATTTACAAGTGGTTTTAGTGAATTTGATCGAGTTCTTGGAGGTGGAATAGTACCTGGGTCTGTTATTTTACTTGGAGGAGAACCTGGTATAGGTAAAAGCACAATAGTTCTTCAATCAGCAGGAAAAATATCTCTTAGTGAGAAAGTTTTATACATAACTGCAGAAGAATCTTTAGAACAAGTAAAAATTAGATGGGAAAGATTAAAGCAAAACAGTATTGATTTAAAAATTTTTGCAGAAACCAATTTATCCCTAATTATTGAAGAGATCAAAAGTGTAAATCCAAGTTTTGCAATTATTGATAGTATTCAAGCCATCCATAATCATGAGATGGAAAGTTCGCCTGGATCGGTTTCTCAAGTTAGAGCATGTTCATCTGAATTGCAAAATCTCGCAAAAGACAACAATATTGCACTTTTAATTATTGGTCATGTTACGAAAGATGGAGCATTCGCTGGTCCGAAAACTCTAGAGCATTTAGTTGATACAGTAATTAACTTCGAAGGAGATAATATTTCCTCACATAGATTACTAAGAAGTATAAAAAATAGATTTGGATCGACCTTTGAAATAGGAATTTTTGAAATGCTTGAACAGGGCTTACGAGAGATAAAAAACCCAAGTTCAATTTTTACCAATAAAGAAAATATTTCAGGTGTAACTACTACGATTACAAATGAAGGAACTCGACCATTAGCAGTTGATATACAAGCATTGGTAAATAAAACTTTCTACAGTAATCCAAGACGAACTACAACCGGAATAAATATCAATAGATTACATCAAATTTTAGCTGTAATTGAAAAACACGTAGGTATTAAAATTTCTGAATTCGATTGTTATGTAGCTACCGGTGGGGGTTTTGAGATTAATGATCCTTCATCTGACTTAGGTGTGGCAATATCAATTTTATCAAGTTTAAAAAATATTCCTCCATTGGCAAATAGCTCATTTATTGGGGAATTAGGTTTGAGCGGTCAGGTTAGAAAATCGAATAACCTTCGAACAAAGATAGAAGAAGCTGTAAGACTAGGAATCAAAAATATCGTAGTGCCAAAATTAGAGGAGAAACTTAATAATAATTTTAAAAATTTAATAAATATCAAAGAGATTTCTAATATTAAAGAAGCAGTTGACTATTCTTTATCAGAGTAAAAAATATTAGAGGTACATATCAATTGAACTTCTTCCTGAGTTTTTCAACCAATTCTCAATATCTAGATACCCACCTGGATATAATCTTACTGCTTTAGACCAGACTTCAGCAGCTTTATCAAACCAAATATCTCTCTGATCTAAATCACCGTTTTGCTCAGCGTATCTTCCCCTTTTTTCATAAATTAAGCCTATATTTTTAAGGCATGATGGTTGCTTGGGATTTTCTACTAAAGCTTTTTCATAAGTTTCAATAGACAAATCCTCCTCGCCATTACTCATGTATATAATTGCCATATTTTTTAAAGTCTCACCCCTATCAATTTTATTTTCTTCAAGCAGTAAACTCTCTTTGTAATACTCTAATGCTTCTGAATAATCGCCATTATTTTGTGCAGCTAGGCCATCTCTGTAATAGATATATGCCCTTTTTTCTTTCTCTGCAATAGGCATTATTTTTACTATAGATTCAGCAATTACAGTAAAAGCTTTATCAATAAAATTGTCTCTGTTTTGATTACTAGGCACTGCTCTGAATCTAATAAAATTAATATAGTAATTTAAAAAATAACTATTTAAAAAGTCTATTACATTTATTATTATAATTAAAAACAAAGTAAAGCATTAATTTGCTTCTATCGTGAAAAATATGGAGAGCATTCAATTAAGTATTACGGGAATGAAGTGCGGAGGTTGTGTTAGTACAGTTGAAAAAATATTGAATAACTCTGATGGTGTTGAAAATGTTTCTGTGAACTTACTCACTGAAAGCGCATATTTTGAAATTACTCAGAAACATATAGAAATAGAAACAGTTCTCGAAAATCTAAAAGAAAATGGTTTCCCATCAAAGATTTACATAAATGATTTTTCCAAAAAAATAAATAAATCAGAATTAGAAAAAAAAAAGAAGTGGAATAATCAATGGAGAAAACTAACTTTTGCCCTTTTTCTTTTATTATTTTCCGGTTTAGGTCATCTAGCAGAAGGAAGATATATAAATTTTCCAATACTAGGTAATATATTTTTTCACGCTTCATTAGCAACATCGGCTCTATTATTTCCCGGCAGAGGAATCATTATTAATGGATTTAAATCATTTATTAAGAACCGTCCGGACATGGATTCTTTAGTAGCTCTTGGAGTAACTAGCGCATATACAACAAGTCTTCTATCCTTAATATTCCCTGCTACTGGATTTCCTTGTTTTTTCAATGAACCAGTTATGCTGTTAGGATTTATACTGATTGGGCGTTTCTTAGAAGAAAGAGCAAGATACGAAACTGGTTCATCCATTGGAGAGTTATTAGACCTTCAACCTGAAATGGCAAATATCTACACAGAAGATAATCAAATTAAGTCAATAAGAGTCAATACTTTAAGACCTGATCAAGAGATTCAAGTTTTAGCTGGAGACAGAGTACCTGCTGACTGCATTGTTACTCAAGGTAGTTCATATGTTGATGTTTCACATATTACTGGGGAATCCAAACCTATCGCAGTAAAAGAAGGCGAAAATCTATCTAATGGATCTTTAAATCTTAATTCAACTCTTAGACTTAAAGTACAAAAGGTAGGAGGGGATTCTTCTCTTGCAAAACTAGTAAGTCTTATTGAATCTGTAAACGCTAGAAAACCTCGCATTCAAAGAATTGCTGATGAAATTGCAGGCAAATTCACTTACTTTGTACTTATTTTTGCTACTTTAACCTTTTTCTTTTGGTGGAAGGGGGCAAAAAACATTTGGCCTGATTTATTAAGTCAAAATCATCAATTCATAACTCACTCAAGCCACACACTTCATAGTTCGCTGGGTAGTAATGCTGAAAATTTCCTGAGTTTAGCAATTCAATTGTCAATTGCTGTTTTGGTAATAGCTTGCCCTTGTGCATTAGGTTTAGCCACCCCAACTGTAATAACTGTCGCATCAGGTAAAGCAGCAAAAAAAGGAGTTTTATTTAAAGGCGGGGACAAAATAGAAATTGCTTCAAAAATTAATCATATTATTTTTGATAAGACAGGTACTCTAACAAAAGGTAAGCCTTTCATTGTTGATTATAAAAATAATAATGATCATTCATTTTTATTGAGAATAGCTGCAAGTTTAGAAAAGGAAAGCAGACATCCAATTGCGGATGCTTTAATTCGAGAGGCAAAAAAACAAAATTTAAGTTTATTGCCAATAAAAAAAATTTTCACCCACTCAGGTAGAGGTATTTCTGGAGAACTTGATTCAATTGATGGACTTATCAATATAGGAAATATTGAATGGATATTAAGCAAAGGAATAATTATTGATAGTGATGCAAAAAAAGTCATTGAAAATGAAGATACAAAAACGAACACTATCATTGGAGTAGGCATCAAAGATAAACTATTAGGCTTTATCTTGTTAGGAGATTTACTAAGAGATGATTCAATTAAAACAGTTCAAAATTTAAGAAAAAACAAATTTAAAATTAATATTTTAAGTGGAGATAGAAAACAAACTGTTTTAGCTCTAGCAAAAAAAATTGGCTGTAAAGAAACGGAAGTAAAATGGGATCTTCTTCCTGAGATGAAACTTAAGATTATAGAAAATTTAAAAATCGATAATAAAATAGCAATGATTGGTGATGGAATTAATGATGTACCAGCCTTAGCTGCCTCAGACTTAGGAATTGCGGTAGGATCAGGGACTCAAATAGCGAAGGCAAATGCAGATGTGGTATTGATGGGAGATCAACTAAATGGATTGCCTTACGCATTAAATCTTGCAAAAAATACTATAAGAAAAATAAAGCAGAATCTAATTTGGGCTTTTGGTTATAACTTAATAGCTTTACCAATAGCTGCAGGGATTTTATTCCCTAAATATGGAATACTTCTTACTCCCTCAATAGCTGCCTTATTAATGGCGACTAGCTCAATCACAGTTATAATTAATGCCTTATCTTTAGATTAAATGAAAGGAAAATTTATTGTTATTGAAGGGATTGATGGATGTGGCAAAACTACCCAAATAGATGAATTATCAAAATGGCTTCCAAATAGTGGACTACTAAAACAAGATTCTAAATTAATAACAACAAGAGAGCCAGGAGGCAGCCTTCTCGGCAAAAAACTTAGAGGACTGATTCTTGACAACAATAAAAATAATAAACCTTCATCCCTGGCAGAATTATTGCTTTATTCAGCTGATAGAGCTGAGCATGTCTCAAAAATTATTTCACCAGCATTAAAAAACAATCATTGGGTATTGAGTGATAGATTTTCCGATTCCACATTGGCTTATCAAGGATATGGAAGGAATATAAATTTAGAGATAATTAAAAATATTGAATCTATTGTCTGTCAAGGTGAATATCCTGACCTAACTTTCTTCTTAGAAATTTCTCCAGAAGAAAGTATCTCGCGAAGAAAAAATGAAATTCCAGATAGGATAGAATCAGAAGGTATTAAATTTTTAGAGAAAGTAAATGAAGGCTTCAAACTAATAGCAAAAGAAAAAAACTGGAAAGTAATATCCGCCTCACAAAATATTAAAACTATTTCTAATCAAATTAAAGATACTTTGTTAAAAAAATTTTCTAATAAAAAATGATTGAAATTAAAAAAAATAAATTTTTATTCAATGAAGAAGTTAATACATATCTTAAAAGCATACTGAAAAACAAATCATTTGCTAATGGTTATATTTTTTATGGTGTCGAAGGGGTAGGAAAAAAACAAACAGCTCTTAATTTTATAACTGATATTTTCAAACAAACTTCTCCAAGCGAAAACATTGAAGCGCGAATAACCAATAATAACCACCCTGATTTTCTAATTCTCGAACCTAGTTCTCTTTTGGAATCTCAAAGATTAAAAAGTTCAGATCTTGAAAAAAAGGTAAAAAGTGGATCTGAGATTATTAAAATCGCACAAATACGAAATATCAAAACTTTTCTGGGTCAAAAATCAATAAACTCGGGGAAAAAAATTGTTTTAATTATTGATGCACATCTCTTAAACGAAGCAGCCTCAAATTGCCTATTAAAAACCTTGGAAGAGCCTAGTAATGGTATCTTTATTTTATTAACATCAAAATTAAATCTTCTAATAGATACAATAATTTCAAGGTGTCAAATAGTCAGGTTTCGATCCTTTTCTGGCAAACAATTAAATTCTGTTTTAAAAGATTATCTAGATCTCTCTAAAATTGATATCAATGAAAAATTTAAAATTCAAGACCTAGTAAACTCTGCGCATGGCTCACCAGGGCAATTAATAAAGAATATTGAAATTTGGAATGAATTATCAGATGATATTTTAAGTAAATTAAGTTTTCCAATAAAAAATAGCCTCGAAATCTTAGAAGTATCAAAATCAATATCTGAGCTTTTAGACATTTATCAACAGATTTATTTGGTCAATTTTATTCAAATTATTTGGTGGAGAAAAACAAAAAAAATTGATTTAGTCAAAAAACTTGAAAACTTAAAATCTCACTTAAGAAAAAACATTCATCCAAGGTTGGCATGGGAAATTACTTTTTTAAAAATTGCAATGGAGGATTAATGAAATTTAATCAATTACAGAATTTATTAGATTAGGATTCCTTGCATGAACAAACTCTTGTTTAGCAATTTCAACTTGAGAACCAATAGGTAGTTCAAGACAATATCCAGCTCCATATACAGTTTTTATATAAATAGGCTTTCGGGGATCGGGTTCTAATTTGGTCCGTAGATGTCTTATATGTACCCTTATTGTCTCAATATCATCGTCTGGTTCATATCCCCATACTTCTTTGAGAATCAATGCTGGTGATACGGTTTGACCATGTCTCTGTAAAAGACAATGGAGTAATTCAAATTCAAGATGCGTTAATCTTATAGGAGATTCAAACCAAATTGCTTCAAATCTTTCTGGCACAAGGGTTAGAGGACCATAATTTAGGATTTCTTGCTGATTACTAGAATTCAACTGCGCTCTGCTAGTTCTTCTCAATAAAGCTTTAATGCGTACATGTAATTCCTCTAAGTCAAATGGTTTAGTAATGTAATCATCAGCTCCAGAATTAAAACCAGTTACTTTATCTTTAAGGCCACCCAATGCAGTTATCATCAAAATTGGAATATTTGAAGTTCTTTCATCTCTTCTAAGTCGTTGACATAAAGTTAATCCATCAACATTTGGCAGCATTAAATCTAGTAATATTAAATCTGGAGAATATTGAAGAGCTAATGCTTGCCCTTTGATGCCGTCTTCAGCTTTTTGAACATCAAAACCAGAATGCTCTAAATGCCTCGCAACCAAATCACGCATATCACGATCGTCTTCAATTAAAAGGATTGAAATTTTCATATTTATAGACTATTAAATTAAAATTAAGTTTTTAGTAATATGATTCTCTCAAGATTTTAGAAAGATTGCTGAATTAGTGTAAACAATTTTATCAATTAATTTATCAGTAATTATAATAATAGCAAGGCATTAGAGAGAATTTACAAATTCCAGAAAATCTTAAATTTTATAATTTCTTTCGATTTTGTTAACTATTTCTTTATAATCAGAAGAATATCTGAAATAAAAAGTCATTCAATTTTAAAGAATGCCCTATGGAAAGTGTCTTCAATAAAATATCTGAAAATGAATTTGAGTTAAAATTAAAAGTTTTCTAGGATGCTTAGATTGTATTAATAATTTAGGCTTGATTCTGAGTGTTTAAACTAAAAATTTTGTTTATATTGAAAAAAATCTAAGTATTCATGAAAAAAAAGTCATTTATTTATTCTGATTTATCAAAAAAACAACTAGAAAATCTTAAAGAATTTTATGTCCAAAAAAAAGTTGAATCTATGAGTCATCAGGTACTTAAAGAATATGTACTAGAAATAATTTCTCATCAGATAATCGATACTATTGGCAAAGAAGAAGAAATGGAAGCATGGAAGGATATGTCAGAATTTTTTGGAGAGAAATTTGAAACAATAATTTTAGAAATACAAACGAAATATAGTTACGATAAAAATGTTCTTGAAACAGAAATAGATCCTCAAAAACAAAGACTGGAATTAATTGAGAGGAATACAATAGATAACGAAAAAAAGGATATGTGGGATGAATAGAATTTCCTAGAGGGCGTAATTTATCTATATGTCATAAAAAGAAAATGAAAATTCTCTATATAAACTTAAAAAAAGATTAAGAAACTGTTTTGTTGAGTATTTAATATTATATGTTCTGAAAACTAATATTAAAACCTATCTTACTTTATTTTATAAAAATTGATTTATGAAAGTAAGCCATTGAATTTAATGTTCCAAATACTATATCTAATACCGTTATGAATACTGTTCTCAATACTAAATAAATTTTGTATTTAATATTTGTTTTATGCAAATATGAATTATTTGATAATTTGTCCAGAAAAGTTTTTTAATAAAATTAGTTGAAAGAACGATATTTATTAAACAGCAAAAATAAGAATATTAAGCTGAATAATTATCTCAATGAATAATTTTAATAGTATTGGAAATTTACTAAAAATTTTTAAAATTAGTAAGTTAATTTTTTATTATCCATTAAAATTTTTTGATGTTTGATTTTTAAAATTACAGATCCTAAAGGCTATGAAAATGAGAATTAAAGTTACAGAAATCAGTTATAAAAATGTCAACTTATAGATTAACTTTTCTCAGTTATCTTATAAAGAAGGATAGAAAAAGATTAAGCTTAATTTATTGAAGAAAATTTTTTTAAAACCCTAGAAAAGAATTCACATCAAAAAGGTACTTCTTTAAAAGAGTACATAAAAAAATCTTAGAAGAATTTTTAAATGCTTAGTGACGAAAACCACATTATTGAATTATTAGATAATTTTGCAGCAAATGATTATGGTGAGTTTTTGCTTGATAACGCAACGGAAAATTTTCTATTTATTCGCCCAAGTGGTAATCCGATAAATGTTATGGGTTTTATTGAAATGAGCACTTCGGGTAATGTATCAGATGGATATTGTGATATTCAAAAAATACGTAAATTAGAATTTTTCTCACCTAATGCCGCCATGTGTGTTTTCACTTTAAGATCTAGCTTCGTTTACAAAAATGTTCAAAATAGTGACTTAGCTACTGTAACTGCAATAGTTAAAAAAATAAAAAATCAATGGAAATTTTTATGGATGCATAGATCATCTGGAGATTCAAACCTTTCACTGTGGAACTTATACTCTAAAAAGTTGTAAAAATAATTAAATTAATTTTTTATATTTTTGATTAATTTAAGTAAAAGCTTAAAATTTCAATTTACAAACATTTTTTATAAGATACACAAATCACACACATTTTTTTTAAAAAAACTTATATTTTTGGGAAGAAATAAGAATTGAATCTTCAAACAACTATTTATTTCCAATAAAAAAAGAGACCCTTTAGATCTCTATAAGTCTGTTTAAGAAGTTTAAGAACTCCCCGGGCGGGATTCGAACCTGCGACCAATCGATTAACAGTCGATCGCTCTACCGCTGAGCTACCGAGGAATATAAAATGAATTTAACTCTTTAATGTACCCTATGACAAGTAAAAAACTTAATTATATTGAAATTTTGATGGTTCATTCCAGCTAGATAAAAAACCATTTTTCAACTCTGCTACTGCATCAGCGTAAATTAATTCTTCATAACGGTGAGTAATCCATAAAGCAGATAAAGGTTTTATGTGGTCACTTGTAAGATCTTTAATAGTTTTTAAGACCTTTAGTTGGCTAGTTTTATCAAGTAAAGCTGTAGGCTCATCCAATAAAATAAAATTTCTATTACTTATAAGAGCGCATGCAATAGTTAAGCGTTGTTTTTGCCCACCGCTTAGCGTGTGAACTGGCTTTTTTTCAAAACCGGTCAAACCCACCTGATCAAGCACATATTCAATTCTTTGAGCAACTTTATAGTCACTAATATTTTGATTAATATTAATCAGAAGTTCGCTCCTGCAGTTCGGCATAAGTATTTGATGATCAGGGTTTTGAAATACCATGCCAATATTTGCATTAGAATAAACAACTCCATTTTTGGGTTTAATTATTCCATTAATTAATTTTAAAAGAGTACTTTTACCGCTGCCATTTTTGCCAACAACCATCCAAAATCCAGGTTTTTTTATTGAGAAATTACATTTTGAAATTAATTTTTCTTTTTTCCCAGGATATGAGAACGTGACATCTTTGAAGTGAATATAAGGTATTTCTTTTTCAAGAGAATCTCGCATTAATTTTATGAATCTATATTTAGAGAAAATCCTGGTCTCTTAGCACCTCCCGCTACTGATGATTTTTCATATATCTGAACTGAAATGATTTCTTTAGCTCTAACAGCAATTATTTTATCTTGAACTTTGTCACACCTTAATTCAATCAAGTTTGAGGATTCTTGAGTTTCATTCATTGAACTTTTTATTTCATCATAAATTCGTTTAACATCTTCAAATTCTTTCTTCTGAATTGAAAGTGGAAAAGGTGAATATCTTAAACTTAATTCCAACGAATACATAATCATCATAAAAACTACTTTTTATAATAATAAATATTTTTACGAAGAAAGTTATTTTAAGTTAAATTCTTTTGAGAAAATTATATAAAAGATCTTTAAATACAATTATTATGTATATAGGAGATTTAATTTTGCAATTTAAATAATCATTTCATGGAAATAGCAAATGATATAACTTCTCTAGTTGGAAATACCCCGTTAGTTAAATTAAATCGAATCAGAAAGTATTTTAATTGTTATCCAGAAATAATAGCCAAACTAGAAAGTTTCAATCCATCAGCGTCGGTTAAAGATCGTATCGCTTATTCAATGTTATGTAAAGCTGAAGAAGAAGGATGGATAACGCCCGATAAAACAACATTAATTGAAGCAACAAGTGGCAATACTGGCATCGCATTAGCAATGGTTGCCGCAGCAAAAGGCTATAAATTGATATTGACTATGCCGGATACAATGAGTATTGAAAGAAGAGCAATGTTGAGAGCATATGGAGCCGAATTACAGCTAACGCCAGGTAAAGAAGGAATGAAAGGGGCTTTAGATTTAGCTAATGAGCTGTCTTCAAGCATTGCAAATAGCTATCAATTTAATCAATTTGAAAACTTTGCTAATCCAGATATTCATGAAAGAACAACGGCTCAAGAAATTTGGTCCCAATCCAATAACAACTTAGATGGACTAGTTACAGGAGTAGGCACAGGAGGAACAATTACTGGTTGTGCACGTTTTTTGAAAAAAGTTAATCCAAACTGCAAAATTTATGCTGTAGAGCCCAAAAAAAGTGCTGTCATTTCCGGAGAAAAAGCAGGATCTCATTCGATTCAAGGAATAGGGGCAGGTTTCGTGCCGAAAGTCCTAAATACTAATTTAATTGATGAAATTATAAAAATAGATGACGATGAAGCTTTTTATTATGGGCGTTTATTAGCTCGATTGGAAGGTCTTTTATCGGGCATCAGCAGCGGTGCAGCTTTAGCAGCAACTATAAAAATCGGTGAAAGAAAAGAACTGATTAATAAAAGATTAATAGTAATTCTTCCAAGTTTTGGCGAAAGATATTTATCAACTGCAATGTTTGAATCAAATACTTCAATTCAAGCCAGAAAAGATGGTTATCTTTAACCCTTAATTTATAAAAATGGAAAAAAATTTATATGCAGAATTAGGCCTGAAAAAAAATGCATCTAAAAGTGAAATTAAATCTTCATATCGTTCTTTAGTTAAGCAGCATCATCCTGATAAAGGGGGAGATAAAGAACGATTTCTTGCAATACAAAATGCTTGGGAGACTCTAAATGACCCTATAAAAAAAGAACAATATGATAGAAATTTTTTCTCTTCCAGTTCATCATTTGATTCATTAAATGAAAATTGGGAAGAGAAATTTAATTCAAAAAAATATAATTCATTAATTAAAGACAAAGAAGTTGAAAGATGGATTAAAGAAATTTACACTCCAATCAATAGATTAATTAACCAAATAATTAAACCTTTGAATAACGAAATAAAAGAACTCTCTGCGGATCCATATGATGACCAACTAATGGAAAACTTTTGCAGTTATATATGTCTTTCTCAAAAGAAAATAGAAAAAGTTGACAGAATTTATAAAAGACAATTAGTTCCAAAGTCGATTTCAGCTTTAGGACTCGATCTTTATCATTGTTTTTCGCAAGTTAAAGAAGCACTATCAGAATTTGATAGATATACACAAGGATACGTTGATGATTATTTATTTGATGGTAAAGAAATGATTAAAGAAGCAAAAAGAATCCAATCAAAAATGTCTGCAGAGAAAAAAAATAAAAACTTTTAGTTATAAAAATTTATTGGATATATTCTTTAAGTTGATCTAATTTCAACCAAACATCTGGAACAGGTCTGCGCCATCTGATCTGAGCATATTCGTCTTTGACAGAAAGAATCTCTCCAGGGCCTTCAAAGACATAATTAGGTAAATCATTATCACTAGCTTGCGCCTCTATACTTTTTATATAATTTTCTCTATCGACAAAAACTAAACTTCCTTTCTTGAGAGGTTTCTTTTGAATGGTATCTGTCATAATCGAGTTAACAAAGTTACTGAAATCTATTATACAAAAACTAGTTTGATAAAAATAAATTGATAACGGAATAATAATTACAAACGTCTAAAAAATTTAATAACGTTAAATGATGAATATCTAAAAATATGCGTCTTTTACTACTTGGCTGCACTGGATTTGTTGGAAAAGAATTAGTTCCAACTCTACTTAATGAAAAACACGAAATTTATATTGTGAGTAGAAAACCCATAAGTAAATTAAAGCTTGATTTAGATTTCGATAAATTTAAATTTGTTCAAATAGATTTATCAAAAGAACCAAACTGGAATAACGAAAATCTTCTTAATATATTAAGAGAGACAGATGGAATTATTAACTTAATAGGTGAACCTATAGCAGAAAAAAAATGGACTTCTGCGCAAAAAAAGGAGATTGAAAAAAGTCGCATTAATACTACGAAATTTATGATGAAGACTCTTAAAAATTTCAAAATAAACCCAAAAGTCATTATAAATGGATCAGCAATAGGTTATTACGGTACAAGCTTGTCAGGTGAATTCACCGAAAATAGTGTTGGAGGGAAAGACTTTTTAGCTAATCTTTGCAAAAAATGGGAAGCGGTCGCTACTGAAAAACCATTTTTCTCAAGGTTAGTTATTTTTAGAATTGGAATTGTTTTAGAGGCAGATGGAGGAGCACTAGGGAAAATGCTCCCTATATTTAGAGTTGGATTAGGTGGACCAATTGGCGATGGAATGCAATGGATGAGTTGGATTCATAGAAGTGATTTATGTGCATTAATTAATCAAGCATTAATTGATAAAAAGTATTCAGGAACATTTAATGCTGTTGCACCTAATCCAGTTTTAATGAGAGACTTTTCTCAGACTTTAGGGCAATGTCTGAATAGACCTAACTTACTTCCAGTGCCTGGAGCGATTTTAAAAATATTATTAGGAGATGGAGCAAAAGTTGTTTTAGAAGGACAAAAAGTAATAAGCAGTAAACTCAAAAATTTTAATTTTAAATATCCTCTTCTTGAGAAAGCAATTTACGCCTCCACCAAGAATTAATACCAGTTACTAAAGCACCAATTATTAGAATTGTTATTAATGGGACTATAAGAGGATTCCAAACTCTTTGAATAAAGTCAATAAAAATAAATATTCCTTTTAATTGCATAATGATTGCAAAAATAAAAAATATAGCAAAGAAAATTACTATAAATAAGTTTATTAATAACAAATTATCGATTAATTGTCTTAATTTATTTTGATTATTTTCCTTAGTCATTTTTCATGACAAATTCATATCATCAACCATCTTAATACAAGCTTTGTTTTCACCAAGTCTTTTTTTTGCATTTTCATTACATGAAATCAAAAACTTCTTATCTAGTTTAATTAAATATATTACTTTTATAATCAATTTTATTGTCTGATTTATTTGATCATTTTTATTTTTATAACTACTAGCACAAAAAACATATTTACCAAGCAAACGTCTTTGCGCCTCTGCAAAAGATTTTGTAAATTGTGGACCTTTACCTTCAATTTGAATAACTGGCTTTCCTAGTCCAATTGCTTGCTCTGCTGCTGTTCCTGCCATGCAGATGCAGCATCTACTTTTCAATAATATTGCGTCAAAAGTGTTCCAATATAAATTTACCTTTAAAGATTTATATTGGAATTTCAAGAGATACTTTTCATCTATTTTTTCTAGGTATATCCATCTTCTATTTTTAAATATCTCCTTTATTTTTGATGAAGATAAAGCATTAACTATTGCAAAATTAAACTCCATTTTTTGAAAATATCTTAAATCTGAAAGTGCCTCTAATACCTCTAAAATCAAAACAAAATTTTCTAAAATTTCGGGAAATCTACTACCCGGAAATAATCCAATACTAAATTCAGATTTCTTTAATTCTTTGTTTCTAGAAAAAAACTTATCCATAAATGGATTTCCTAAAAAAGAAACTTTCTTTTTTAATTGCAAAGTTAAATCCTTAGCTGTAAGAGAATCTCTCGTATATATTTTTTTTGCCTTTTGTGAGAGCAAGAAAAATTTAGAAGGCCATGGTAATTTTAACTTCCCTTCATAATGACTGGAATAAGCAACTAGATATGTAAAAAAATTTTTCTTACAAACCCATGCAAAAAAAACTGGCACAATATCTCCAACTACAAAAAAATAATCATATTTTTTTTTTATTTTAAAAGCTAAAAATAATCTTTTTAGAAGATAAAATATTTCTCCTCCAAATATCTCAGTTAATCTTCCCCTAAAAGAATTATAGCCAATTCCTCCGGTACTAAATTCTTTAGTTTTTCCGATAACCTTAATTTTCTCTTTTTCGTAATGGGTACCTTTACCAACAATTGGCAAAGCATGCACAGAATAACCACTATTTATGAATTGCTTAGCTATTAAACTCCCAGATAGATCTTCTCCATGCCCATTACTTAATATTAAA
>JAOOML010000040.1 GCA_028409275.1 Prochlorococcus sp. AH-716-I09
CTATACAACAGACTTTGAGGCAATGGAAAATATGGATTTATCAATAAATGAGGAGGAATTGGAAGCAATATGTGAGGAATTTAGAAAAGACTACAATAGGCATCATTTTGTAAGAAATAGTGAATTTGAGGGAGCTGCAGACAAACTAGATCCTGAGAAAAGAGAACTTTTTGTTGATTTTCTTGAGGGAAGTTGCACTTCTGAATTTTCAGGTTTTTTACTTTACAAGGAGCTTAGCAAGAGGATTAAAGCCAAGAATCCTCTTCTTGCAGAATGTTTTGCTCATATGGCAAGAGACGAAGCTAGACATGCAGGTTTTTTGAATAAGTCAATGAGTGACTTTGGATTACAGTTAGATTTAGGTTTTTTAACTGCCAATAAAGACTACACGTACTTCCCACCAAGAAGTATTTTTTACGCTACTTATTTATCTGAAAAAATAGGTTATTGGAGATATATTGCTATTTATAAGCATCTTGAGAAGAATCCAGATAGTAAGATCTTCCCGCTATTTAATTACTTTGAAAATTGGTGTCAAGATGAAAATAGACACGGTGATTTCTTTGATGCGCTAATGAAAGCACAACCACGTACAGTCAAATCATTAAGTCAAAAAATCACAATTGGTGGTTCTACCTTTACACATCCATTATTCGACTATTTCCATAGATTTAGATACTTTTTGAATAATCTTCCATTGACATCTAAACTATGGTCAAGGTTTTTTCTTCTAGCTGTATTTGCGACTATGTATGCAAGGGATTTGGGCGTAAAAAAAGATTTCTATAGTTCACTAGGGTTAGATGCCAGAGATTACGATCAGTATGTTATTAATAAAACAAATGAAACTTCTGCTAGAGTTTTCCCTGTAGTTCTAGATGTATATGATAAATCTTTTTATGGAAGATTAGATAAAATAGTTGAAAATAACAAGATCCTTTTTGATATTGCTAACAGCGATGAAAATAAAGTATCTAAAACTTTAAAGAAGTTACCTACCTATTTATCAAACGGTTACCAGCTATTAAGACTATACTTATTAAAACCTCTAGATAGCAAAGATTTTCAACCTGAGATTAGATAATCTTTTATAAAGAGCAATTTTTTAAATTCATATGCTTTCGTCAAAAATCAAATCAAACGTAATCGAATTTGGTAGTTGCAACAAAGATTTATTAGAAGAAATTATTTTCTTTGGGATGAAACTTGGAGCTGATTTTGTCGAAATATTTATAGAGAATACCGACAATGCAAGTGTACTTGCTGAAGAGGATTACATTACAAGTGTAAGTCCATCATTTGGGAGAGGTGCTGGGATTAGAATCTTCAAAGACAAACGGGACGGATTTGTAAGTACTAATGATTTATCAAAACAGGGCTTGATGAGATCAGTATCTCAAGCTATTGAGATGCTAGATATAACTAACAAAAACAACAGAGAAGTATTTAACGGTCTAAATAAACATAGAGATTACAGTTTATCCAAACAAGCATGGATTGATGAAGTTCCATCAATTCATGAGATAAGTGAAAAACTATTGGTCAGCACTAAGTCTCTTAAAAAAAATAACAAAATAATAACTAGAAAAGGAAGTTACTCTAGAAATCTTCAAGAAGTAATCATTGCCTCCAGCGATGGAACCTATGCCTCCGATATTAGGTTGCATCAAACAGTTGGTCTTAACGTAATTGCTAGTGATGCCCAATATAGATCTAATGGGAGTAGAAGATTTGGATCATCAGGAATGCCTAATGAATTTAGATTCTGGGATCATGAAAAAGCAGCAAATGATGTTTTTGAAAGCTCAATGAACATGTTATATGCGGATTATGTTGAGGCTGGACAAATGCCTGTAGTATTAGCTAATAAATTTGGTGGTGTTATATTCCATGAAGCTTGTGGACATTTGCTTGAAACTACTCAAATAGAGAGAGGGACAACACCCTTTGAGAATAAATTGAACGAAAAAATTGCTCATGAATCAGTCACGGCAATAGATGAAGGCATATCAGAAGGATCCTTTGGTTCATTATCAATAGATGATGAAGGTATGGAACCAGAGAAATCAGTGCTTATAAAAAATGGGATTTTAAAAAAATTCATTTCCGACAGGGCAGGCGAATTACGAACAGGCCATAAAAGAACAGGGAGTGGAAGAAGGCAAAACTATTCATTTGCAGCAGCTTCAAGAATGAGAAATACTTATATAGCTAAAGGTAAGTACTCCAAAGAAGATTTAATAAATAGTATTAGTAATGGGCTTTACTGTAAATCAATGGGTGGAGGCAGTGTAGGTGCTACAGGACAATTTAATTTTGCGGTAGAAGAAGGATATCTAATTAAAAATGGAAAATTAACTAATCCAGTAAAGGGAGCAACATTGATTGGTGAGGCTAAAGAAGTTATGCCAAAAATATCAATGTGCGGAAATGACCTTGAATTAGCGCCTGGATTCTGTGGATCCATTAGTGGAAGTGTCAACGTAACTGTTGGGCAACCTCATATAAAAGTTGATTCAATCACTGTTGGTGGAAGATAGAACATGAATTCAAGAGAAATTACAACTCAAATCTCCAAAGCTGCAAATTTCCTAAATCTTAAAAAATGGGATTATGGTGCAAGCTTTTCTAATGATTATTCTGTACAAGTCGATAAAGGTGAGGCTAAACAACTTAAAGCATCACAAAAGCAAATTTTAACTTTAAGAGTTTGGAACGAATCTAATCTAGTTGGTATTACTACAACAAGTGATATAAGTGAATCTGGTATTAAAAAGGCTCTAAATCAAGCAAATATTGCTTCTGATTTTGGCAACAAGAATGAAAGTACAGAATTCTCACCACTTGCCAAGGATCCTATAAAAGTTAAGGATATAAAAAAATCAAATCCTGCTGGAATTAAAAAATTACTTACTCTCTTAAGAGAAGCGGAAGTAAAACTATTAGAAAGTCATGAATCCATCAAATCTGTTCCATATAATGGTTTATCTGAAAGTTTTTATGAGAGAGTTTATGCAAATAGTGATGGAGCCTTTCGAAGTTATACCAAAAGTCAAGCTGCACTATATTTATACGCAAGAGCGGAAGAAAAAAATAATAAACCTCGTAGTTCAGGTTCCGTAAAACTTGGATATGGAGTTAATGATATAGATATAGAGTCTTGTATTAGAGAGGCTTCAAATAAAACAATTTCTCATTTAAATTATTCATCTATTAAAACTGATAAATATTTAATATGTTTTTCACCAGACTCTTTTTTAACTATCATTAATGCCTTTAGCTCAATGTTTAATGCTAGAAGCATTTTAGATGGAGTGAGCTTATCTAATAAAAATTCTATTGGAGAGAAACTATCTACAGAAGCACTTAATATTTATGATGATGGTCTTCATGAAGAGAATATTTCTTCATCACCATTTGATGGAGAAGGGACACCTACCAAAAGATTATGTTTAATTAAAAGAGGGAGAATCGAAAATTTTATACATTCTGAATCAACTGCAAGAATATTTAAAACAATTCCAACTGGCCACGCTGGACTAGGATCAAAAGTCTCAGTATCCCCTGATTGGATAGTGGTTGAGAAATCAGAGGAAAATATTGATCTCAAAACATCATTAGATCACTCTACTTATGAGGGAGAATTTGTTTACATAGAAGAACTAAATGCTATCCATGCAGGTGTCAGAGCAAGTCAAGGTTCATTCTCTCTTCCATTTGATGGATGGCTCTATAAAAAAGGTAAAAAAATCTCAGTAGAATCTGCCACTGTCGCAGGGGATATCAAATATCTTTTGAAACATATAGTAAATATTGAAACTAGCCAAGAGGTAACAACAAGTGGAATTTCTCCACATATATGGGTAGATGAATTATCAATAACTGGTGACGCGTGAGAATCATATTCTGGGGAACACCTGAATATTCAATTGCGAGCCTTGATATTTTTATTAAATCTAAGCACGATGTAATTGCAGTAATTAGCCAACCGGATAAGAAACGATCAAGGGGGAAAAAATTAATATCCTCACCTGTTAAAAGCTTTGCCGAGCAAGAATCTATAGAAATTTATACTCCAGAAAAAATCAGGGGCAATATACATTTTATAAATGAACTTAAATCACTATCTTGTGATTTATTTATTGTTATAGCTTACGGGAAAATTTTACCCAAAGAGATTTTGGAAATCCCAAAATTTGGTTGTTGGAATGCACATGCTTCATTACTTCCAAGATGGCGTGGTGCTGCCCCAATTCAATGGTCCCTAATAAGAGGCGATGAATTTACTGGTGTAGGAATTATGAAAATGAATGAGGGACTAGATA
>JAOOML010000041.1 GCA_028409275.1 Prochlorococcus sp. AH-716-I09
GATGAAGAATGACAATTTGACCTTATAAACTCTTCAGTGAGTATCGATAAATAATTACGTACATGAGTATTCCAACTAAAGTGCCTATTAACTCCTTCAATTCCATTTCTACTCCATAATTTCCACTGGCTGTTATCAGAAATTCCTTTTTCCAGAATAACTTTCAACTTATTAATATCAGTAACATCTACTAAAAGTCCATTTTCACATTTTGAACAAATTTCTTTTGGTCCCCCGTCATTTGTTGATATTATTGGTAATCCACATGAAGAAGCTTCAAGAAGCGTTAAACCAAAAGGCTCTGTTAAAGCTGGATTTACAAATAAACCTCCTCTACTAGCAGCCCACCTGTATAAAGCAGGTATCTGACTTGGAAGATGTTTTTTAGGATAAGCTACCTTTCCATACAAATTATATTTATCAATCGTTTCAAAAATATTATGAAATACATCTTTTTGTTGAGGGTCAAGTTTTGAAGCACTTTCTCGACAACCCAAAATCAAAATTAGATTAGTTTTTCTTTTTAATTTTTCAGATCTTCCATATGCCTCAATTAAAGCAGGAATATTTTTTCTTCGTACAGCTCTGGAAATGGTCAATAATGGAGGTTTAGCTAAATCCTTTAGAAAAGGTTTCATCATATTGTCAACTTCAGATGTCTCGGTTGTCGAGTGAATATGGTGAAACTTTTCATAATCCACACCAGGCGGAATCACTTTAGCTTTGTCAGCTGAAAAAGAAGAATATTGAGAATACTGATAAACTGACTCTTGTTTGGTACTCGTAACAACAATATCTGCGAATTTTAAGGCTTTTTCTTCTGCCTCAATTCTTTTACTTATGGAATAAAGCTTTTCTATTTGATTAGTTTTTAAACCAGTATCAAGCAATTTCCTCTTTTTTTCTCTTCCTAAAGAATGACCAGTAAAAATAAGTGGAACGTTTAAGTATTTACTTAGTTTAACTCCTACATATCCTGCATCTGCATAATGTGCATGAATAAAATTAGGCTTCTTATTGTTTTGATAATAAGAGATAAGGCTTTCAGTTAAATAATCCAAATAAGGCCAAAGCAATTCCTTTCTTAAATATTTATTAGGTCCAAATTTAAATCTTAAAATTCTTACTCCAGGTTCTACAAATTCCTCTTCTCGAGAATATTCACCGTCTACTTTAGAGTCATTGATTAAACGAGTAACTAAATCTACTTGATCAACTTCAGAAGTATTCGCCAAACTTTTCACTAACTCTAAAACATATTGTGTTTGCCCTCCAGTATCTGCATCTCTACCTAATTCAAGATTTTTAGAGCGTATGAGACCATGTAAATGTAAATGTAAAAATTTAAATCTCATTCAGCAAATCCTCAAATTAATCAGCTTTAATACAAATAAGCTGAATTTCCAAAGGAAATATTAAGAAAGCATTATGATTTTAAAATTTTTTAATCCAAAAGTTTTTTAAAAAGGAGATATAGACTGATAAAACACACCTTTAAAGCAGTCTTTCGATTTGCCCAGATAATTAAAAATACAAAGAAATACTACAAAGATTTTTTATTTGAGAACTTTTTTTAGATATTTTGCTGTATGGCTTGTCTGATGTTTCGCTACATCTTCAGGAATACCCTCTGCAATAATTTCACCGCCTTTATCTCCCCCATCAGGTCCTAGATCAATAATCCAATCAGAACATCTAATTACATCTAAGTTGTGTTCGATAACAATTACAGAATTCCCTTTATCAACTAAACGTTGTATCACGTCCATTAATTTATGAACGTCATAAAAACTTAAACCTGTAGTTGGTTCATCAATCAAATATAAAGTTTTTCCAGTAGCCCTTTTGGATAATTCTGTAGCTAACTTAACTCTTTGAGCTTCGCCGCCAGATAATGTAGGAGCAGGTTGACCTAATTTGACATATCCTAAGCCAACATCTACTAATGTAGATAATCTATCAGCAGCTTGAGGTATAGCAGAAAAAGTTTCTGCAGCTTGTTCAACGGTCATCTCTAAAACGTCGGATATATTAAAACCTTTATATTTAACTTGAAGAGTTTCCCTGTTAAAGCGAGCTCCTTTGCATACTTCACATTGAACATACACATCAGGTAAAAAATTCATTTCAATGACATTAACTCCTTGGCCTTTACACGCTTCACATCTTCCTCCTTTCACATTAAAACTAAACTGACCAGCCTGATAACCCCTTGCTTTTGCTTCTACTGTGGCAGTAAATATCTGCCTTATAGGATCAAAAGCACCTGTATAGGTGGCAGGATTTGATCTTGGTGTCCTTCCTATTGGAGATTGATCAATAACAATAACTTTATCAATTGCTTTTATACCCTTTAACTCTTCTACCCCTTGAGGAAAAGGAACTTTTAATCCTAGAGTATGACACAAGGCAGGGTGAAGTAATTCATTTATCAAGGTACTTTTCCCACTTCCGCTAACACCAGTTACAGAAACTAATCTTCCCAATGGAAATTCTACAGATATATTTTTTAAATTATTTTTTGAGCAATTTTTTAAAATTAAACTTTTTTTAACAGATGATCTACGTTCTTTTGGAGTAGGAATCGACTTCCTACCGCTAAGATAAGCCCCAGTTAATGACCTCTCTGATTTCAAGACATCTTGATAAGATCCCTTAGCAATAATTTCTCCACCATAAACACCTGCACCTGGGCCAATATCTACTAGATAATCTGCAGATTTCATAGTATCTTCATCATGTTCAACAACAACTAAAGTATTACCAAGGTCTCTTAAGCTTTTTAATGTTTCTAATAATCTATCATTATCTCTCTGATGTAAACCAATACTTGGTTCATCTAATACATATAGAACACCAGTAAGGCCTGCACCTATTTGAGTAGCTAATCTAATACGCTGCGCTTCTCCGCCAGACAAAGTCATGGCTGGTCTATCTAGAGTTAAATAATCTAGACCAACATTAATTAAAAACTTCAAACGTAAACGAATCTCTTTTAAAACCAATTCACCTATCTGCTTTTGTTTTTTAGATAAAGATATATTTTCCTTTTTAGAGTTACCTAATCCCATGATACGCTCTATGTGAGCAAGGGTTTCAGAAACACTTATAGAAGTTAAATCAGTAATATTGTAAGGACCAAGTTTAACGGCCAAGGCCTCTGGTCTTAATCTCTTTCCAGAACAAGTCTTGCAAGGGACTAGTTCTAGATACTTTTCTAATTTTTGTTTAACTGATTCTCCATTCGCTTCATTCAATTGCCTTTCTAATATTGGTAAAATTCCTTCAAAGGGTCTTTCAAAGCCACTAGAAGTTTTAAAGCGACTATCAGCTTGAATTAATATTGGTTTATCTGATCCCAAGAGTAGAACTTTTTTTTGTAAATCACTTAAATCTTTCCAAGGGGTTTTTAATTCAAAACCATAGGCTTGACCTACAGAATACAGTAAAGAGAAGTAGTAAGTATTATCTTTTTCGCTCCAAGGCGCAATTGCAGCATAAACAGGTAATGTTTTATCTGGTATAACCCTATCCGCAGTAAATTTTTTTAAATAACCAATCCCATGACAGTCTGGACAGGCACCATATGGGCTGTTAAAAGAAAATAATCTAGGAGAAAGTTCCTCAACAATAGAACCATGTACTGGACATGCATAATTTTCTGAGTATAGTTTCTCTCTCTCTAAGTTAGGAGGTAAATTTTCTCCTTTTTTTGGAACAACTTCTACTATTGCTAAACCATCTCCTCTTTTCAGACAAGTTTGTAGAGAATCATTTAATCTTTCTTGTATTCCCTCTCTTGCAATTAATCTATCAACTACTACCTCAATATTATGAATTTGATTTTTATCTAATTCAATGCTGTCAGCTAGTTCTCTTACCTCGCCGTTGATTCTTACTCTAGCGAAGCCTTCAGCAGCTAGTCCTGATATTAATTTTAAATGTGTTCCTTTCTTCCCTCTTACAACAGGAGCCAACAATTGGTATCTTGTACCTTCCGGCAATAGAAGAATTTGATCAACCATTTCATCAATTGTTTGAGGCGCAATTGGAATCCCGCAGTGATGACAATGAGGCTCACCAGCACGGCCAAACAACAATCTTAAATAATCTTGTATCTCTGTTACTGTTCCAACTGTTGATCGAGGATTATGACTTGTTGATTTTTGATCAATTGAAATAGCAGGAGATAAGCCTTCAATATTATCAACATCTGGTTTATCTACTTGACCCAAAAATTGCCTTGCATATGCCGAAAGACTTTCAACGTATCTTCTTTGTCCTTCAGCAAAAATCGTATCAAAAGCTAAAGAA
>JAOOML010000042.1 GCA_028409275.1 Prochlorococcus sp. AH-716-I09
CTACTACTCTAAGTTTCATTATGAATGTTTATTTTTATTTTTAACAATAAATTTTCTACTGCAACTTAATTTATTAAATTGTAAATAACATAGAATTTATCCTCTCAATTGGGAAATTATCCAAAATCTACAAATGCCGCTAGTCTAAATGATTGGTTTAATTCCGAGAAAGAAGATCCAGTTTTGATTGATGTAAGAGAACAGTCAGAGCTTGAACTAGCTCATTTCTCAAGAGAATTTTTACATATACCAATTAGTAAAGTCACATCTGAATACGTTAAAGAAATATTTGCTGGTTTATTAGACAGAGAAATTGTTGTAAGCTGTCATGCAGGAATAAGAAGTTATAACTTTTGTCAATGGTGCTTAGATAATAATATTGTGAGCGAAATATGGAATTTGGAGGAGGGTATTGATGGATGGAGCAGATATATTGACCCATCAATTCCCAGGTATTGATTAAATATCTAATGAAGATGCAACTGTATTAACATCTTTGTCACCTCGTCCAGAGCAGTTGATAACTATATGAGTATCTTCTTTAAGAGTAGGGCATAATTTATCCAACCAAGCAAAGGCATGGGACGTTTCAAGTGCCGGAATAATTCCTTCAAGTTCACTTACAAGTCTTAAAGCATCTAAAGCCTCTTGATCTGTGACTGATCCATATTCAGCTCTACCTATATCTTTTAAATAGCTATGTTCAGGCCCTACTCCTGGGTAATCTAAACCAGCACTTATTGAGTGAGCTTCTTGTACTTGACCATTATCATCTTGTAAAAGAAGACTCATTGATCCATGCAAAATTCCAACTGATCCTTTAGTGATAGTTGCAGCATGTTTGTCAGTATCAACTCCGCTTCCAGCAGCTTCAACACCAATTAGTCGTACAGATGTTTCTTTAACGAAAGGATGAAAAAGGCCCATTGCATTTGATCCACCACCTACACAAGCAAGTAAAATATCCGGCAAAGCCCCAAATGATTCCAGACATTGTTTTTTAGTTTCTTCTCCTATAACCGCATGAAAATCTCTCACAATCTTCGGGAAAGGGTGTGGACCTGCAACTGATCCTAAAATGTAGTGTGTGGTTTCTACATTAGAAACCCAATCTCTAATGGCTTCACTAGTTGCATCCTTAAGTGTTGCAGTTCCTGAATTTACAACTTTAACTTCAGCTCCTAGAAGTTTCATTCTGAAAACGTTAAGGGATTGTCTTTTTATGTCTTCAGCACCCATATAAATAACACATTTCAAGCCAAATCTCGCACAAACAGTAGCCGTAGCAACTCCATGCTGACCTGCTCCAGTTTCTGCAATTATTCTTTTTTTACCCATTCTTATTGCTAATAAAGCTTGTCCAAGGGCATTATTAATTTTGTGTGCACCAGTATGATTTAAATCTTCTCTTTTAAGCCATATTCGTGGAGTTGCTTGCTTAGTTTTGTAATGTTCAGTAAGTCTTTTAGCTTCATAAAGTGGTGTTTCTCTGCCCACATAAGTCTTAAGAAGATGATTTAGTTCTTTTACAAAAAGTTTATCTTTCCATGCATTTGATGCAGCTGTTTCAAGCTCAAAAAGAGCAGGCATTAGCGTTTCAGGAACATATTGACCACCATATTTTCCAAATCTTCCCTCTTTGGAGGGTTGATTTAAATCGTCATTTTTATAATTTTGATCTTTGCGAGAAAATGTACTTACCACTTTTTCTTTAGAATAAGTATTAACTAACTATAGATTATAAATAAAATAATGGGAAAAAAGAATTGGATCGAATTTGATAATCAAGAAAAAAAATCTGAAGAAACGGCTAAGGTAGATTCTTTTAATAAAAGATCAAAAATAAATATTTCAAAACAAAAAAAAGGTAAAAAGGGTAAGATTATCACTTTAATTCGAGGGTTAGGAACTGAGGATGAAATCTTATTAAAAGAATTACTAAAAAAAATTAAAGTTTTTTGTAGTACTGGAGGAACATTAATTGATAGTAATATCCAGTTACAGGGTGATATGGTATCGAAATCAATTGAGTTTCTTCGTAAAGAGGGATTTCATAATTTATGAAGCAAGGGTTAGGATAGGTTTTTAATTTTGATGATTCAAACAATGAAAGAACAAGATCAAGCAAAGTCAACCAATATAAAGTGGCACAATTTAACTATTGATAGAGAAAAGCTAGAGAAAATGAGAGGTCATAAAGGAATGGTTATCTGGTTTACAGGTTTATCCGGCTCTGGTAAGAGTACTTTAGCCAACGCTTTAAATGAAGTTTTGCACTTAGATGGTTTTTCGACTTACGTGTTGGATGGAGATAATATTAGACACGGTTTATGTAAAGATCTTGGGTTTTCAGATAAAGATAGAGAAGAAAATATAAGACGAATTGGAGAAGTTGCGAATTTATTTATGAATGCAGGGATAATAACTATTACAGCTTTTGTTTCTCCATTTATTAGCGATCGAGATAAGGTAAGAAAAATTATTGGATCCAAGGATTTTATCGAAGTTTATTGTGCTGCAGATATCAAAGTTTGCGAAAATAGGGATACTAAAGGTCTTTATAAGAAAGCTCGTTTGGGTGAAATTAAGGAATTTACAGGCATTTCTAGTCCATATGAAGCTCCTCATAATCCAGAAATTGTTGTTGATACAGGTTCGTTAGATTTAAATGATTCCGTTGAAAAAGTTATTAAATACCTTAAGAAACAAAACTTTCTTAAAAAGGCCTAATATAAAAAATTAGATGTTATTTATTTTCAATATAATCGTCAGCTCCAATATTTGATAACTTACTATTTTTAGTTCTTACCTGTGTATGAAGATTTTCTCTGAATTTTTTTAAATTTTTCTTTATTGACTCATCAAATAAACTGATTATCTCTATTGCCAATAAACCAGCATTTTGACCACCATTAATTGCAACTGTTGCAACTGGAATTCCAGCTGGCATTTGAACAATTGACAAAAGAGAGTCAATTCCCTTAAGTGTCTTACTCTCTACTGGCACTCCAATTATAGGAATGCAAGTTATGGATGCCAGCATTCCTGGAAGGTGAGCAGCACCACCAGCTCCGGCAATTATTACTTTTATGTTTTCTGATTCTGCATTTTTAGCATATTCCATCATTTCAATAGGTGTTCGATGGGCAGAAAGTATACAAACTTCAGTTTTTATTCCAAATTCTCTTAAAATGTCAATGGCAGGTTTCAATGTTTTTAGATCAGAATCACTACCCATAACGACAGCAATTTTATAAATGTCTTTAGAATTAAATTCTGACAAAATAACAAATCAATTCTTTCCTATAATGGCGTGCAATTAAATTGGCGCCAGTTAGTTAGTATAAAAAAAATAAATTTTCATAGAATATTATGACGTCAAATAAGATTATCGAAAAAAGTGAAGTTAGGGAGTATTTTAATGGTACTGGCTTTGAAAGATGGAATAAAATTTATAGCAAATCTGATGAAATTAATACAGTTCAGAAAAATATTAGGAAAGGACATCAAAAAACTGTAGATGATGTGGTCTCATACATCAAAAATTATCCTGAACTAACAAAAAAAAGTTATTGTGATGCAGGATGTGGTGTAGGAAGTCTTTCCATACCTTTACTAAGACTTGGCATAAAAAAATTACAGGTGAGCGATATTTCTTCTGAAATGATTAAAGAAACGAAAAAACGCATTAATGAATTAGGTTTTAATCAAGGTAAAATCAAATATGAAGTCTGTGATCTGGAAAAATTAAAAGGATTATTTGATGTTGTAGTTTGTTTGGATGTATTTATTCATTATCCTCAACCTGTCGCAGAAGAAATGGTCCAACATCTATGCGATTTAAGCAAAGAAAAACTAATCGTTAGCTTTGCTCCTTATACTCCAGTTCTTGCTGTTCTAAAAAATATTGGGAAATTATTTCCTGGGCCAAGTAAAACTACAAGAGCATATACATTGAAAGAAAAGGGTATTATTAATGCTGCTAAAGAAAAAGGATTTAAAGTGGTTAAAAAGAAATTAAATCAAGCTCCTTTTTATTTTTCAAAACTTATTGAATTCGAGAGAATTTAATAATTTATTTTACCAAATGATTTTCAAGTGCATAACGCACTAATTCTGTTCGACTAGATGTACCTGTCTTGATAAAGAGTCTACTTACATATTTTTCAACATTTCTAATAGATGTTTCAAGCTGTCTTGCAATTTCCTTGTTCATTAGCCCCTCTGCTACTAGTTGAAGTACACTTGCT
>JAOOML010000043.1 GCA_028409275.1 Prochlorococcus sp. AH-716-I09
ATCAGGTGGTCTGAGCATTGGCATATTATCTGAAGTCTTTAAATAAGATACAGGTGCAATCAACTTAACCTTATCTTTAATCTTAAATTTCATTAATAAATCAAATACACTTAAGGGTAATATAAGCATAAAGTTATAGAAAATATCAACGAAATGCACTGATTCAGTCTAGAATCATTAAATTAACTAATAACAAATTAATGAATCAAAAATTTAAAACATTAATTTTATGGGCTTTACCTATACTTTTAGTAATTGCGCTTTCCTATCAATTTTTATCCTCTAGCAATGTAGATTCTCTAAAATCAAATGGAACAACCGTTGCACCTAGAAATTCTGCAGTAGCAAGAGTAAGTTATGGAAGATTCTTAGATTATATTAATTCAGGGAGGGTGACATCAGTAGATATTTATGACGGAGGCAGAAATGCTGTTATTGAGACAATAGATTCAGATTTAGATAATAAAGTCCAAAGATTGAGAGTAGATCTACCTGGGTTAACACCAGAACTAATAAATAATTTAAAAAATGAGGGAATTAGTTTCGATGTACATCCTGTTAAAACGGCTCCACCTGCGTTAGGGATTTTGGGAAATTTACTTTTCCCAGCAATTCTAATTGGAGGCTTAATCTTATTGGCCAGGAGATCCAATGGGATGCCTGGAGGCCCTGGCCAAGCAATGCAATTTGGAAAGACAAAGGCAAGATTTGCTATGGAAGCAGAAACTGGAGTTGTCTTCGACGATGTAGCAGGTGTCAATGAGGCTAAACAGGATTTACAAGAGGTTGTTACCTTTCTTAAAAAGCCAGAAAAATTTACTTCTGTCGGAGCAAGGATTCCGAAAGGTGTTTTATTGGTAGGACCTCCTGGTACTGGTAAAACCCTTCTAGCCAAAGCTATTGCTGGAGAAGCCGGAGTACCATTTTTTTCATTATCAGGTTCTGAATTTGTTGAGATGTTCGTAGGTGTTGGTGCGAGTAGAGTAAGAGATCTTTTTAAAAGAGCTAAAGAGAACAGCCCATGTTTGATTTTTATTGATGAAATTGATGCTGTTGGGAGACAAAGAGGTGCAGGTATCGGAGGAGGAAATGATGAAAGAGAACAAACTCTTAACCAATTGCTTACTGAAATGGATGGATTCGAAGGGAATAGTGGCATAATAATAATTGCAGCAACAAACAGACCCGATGTTCTAGACTCAGCTCTTATGAGACCAGGAAGATTTGATAGGCAGGTAACAGTAGACGCGCCAGACATTAAGGGTAGATTATCTATACTTGAAGTACACGCCAGGAATAAGAAACTTGAAGAGGATCTAACACTTGAAAGTATTGCGAGGAGAACACCAGGTTTTACTGGTGCGGATTTAGCAAATTTACTTAATGAGGCTGCTATTTTAACGGCAAGGAGAAGAAAAGATTCTATTACCATTTCAGAAATAGATGACTCTGTAGATAGAATTGTTGCCGGGATGGAGGGTTCACCGTTAACAGACGGCAGAAGTAAAAGATTAATTGCTTACCACGAAGTTGGCCATGCTCTTATTGGTACGCTTGTTAAAGCTCATGACCCTGTTCAAAAAGTAACAGTCATTCCAAGGGGTCAAGCAAAAGGATTAACTTGGTTTACTCCAGATGATGAACAAACTCTCGTTAGCCGAGCTCAACTGAAGGCTAGAATAATGGGCGCATTAGGAGGAAGAGCTGCTGAGGATGTTGTTTTTGGAAAAGGTGAAATCACAACAGGTGCTGGAGGTGATTTCCAACAAGTTGCTTCTATGGCACGTCAAATGGTTACCAGATTTGGGATGAGTGATCTAGGTCCAATAGCTTTAGAAAGTGGAAATCAAGAAGTTTTTGTTGGTAGAGATTTGATGACTAGAAGTGAAGTATCTGATTCAATTTCTAAACAAATTGATGAAAGTGTAAGGGTGATGGTTAAAGAATGCTACAAAGAAACTTATTCTATCGTCAGCAAAAATAGAGAAGCTATGGATAAGATAGTTGATCTATTAATTGAAAAAGAAACATTAGATGGTGAAGAATTTGTAAGTATACTTTCAAAATTCACGAATATTCCTGAGAAAGAGAGAACTCCTCAATTATTAAGTTAGGTCTTTAAATTTACAAATATTAAGTTAAACCTTAATGGGTTTCTTATCAAGAACTAGATCTATTAATCCATAATCGACTGCTTCTTTTGGAGACATATAAAAATCCCTATCAGTATCTTCCTTAATGGTTTCAAAATCCTTACCAGTTCTTTCTGATAATTCAGTGTTAAGACGTTCTTTTAAAAATAAAATTTCGTCTGCTTGAATTCTTATATCACTTGCTTGCCCTCTAGCACCTCCGAGTGGTTGATGGATCATTATTCTTGAATGTCTAAGGCTACTTCTTTTGCCTTTTGTACCGGCTGCCAATAAGAAAGCACCCATACTAGCTGCCAAGCCAACACAAACAGTATGAATATCGGGCTTAACATGCTGCATAGTATCAAAGATTCCTAAACCATCATAGACAGATCCACCAGGTGAATTTATGTACATATAGATATCTTTGTCGGGATCCTCTGCTTCAAGGAATAATAATTGAGCAACAATTCTATTAGCAGTTTCGCTTGTAACTTGTTCTCCCAAAAAGATTATTCTTTCTCTTAATAATCTTGAGTAAATATCAAAGACTCTTTCACTACCGCCGGATTCTTCTAAAACTAAAGGGATCATAATAATATTTATCTGTTTATTAGATATTAACGATATTGAGTCAACATACGCTAACCTTATTAAGGTTTACATATAAAAAATTGAAAGAAAAATTGACTGTTTCAGATAGCAAAAAGTTATTTCATGAACAATTCCCCTACGTCATCCCAGGTTTATATAAAAGAATAGTTGATGAAATGCTTGTCGAACTTAATCTCTTAAATCATCAAAATGAATTTACACAAGATCATCTCTTTTGTATTGGTCTTACTGAAACATTCAAGGCATTAATGAAAGGATACAAACCAGAGAAACATTTGGATCTTCTTTTTGAATCTTTATGCAATTCTACAAATTTTGAAGCGAAGGAAATTACAGAAATCTCTCAGAAATCTCAAAAAGAATTTAAGGATAAATCCTCTAAAGATGTATTGAAATTATTAAAAGAAAAAAGCAGTTCTAAGCTTTACCCTTCAAGAATATTAAACTTAGGAATTTATATATTAATTTCAAACTCGCAAGATCTTCAAGAGGATAATGATTCAGAGAAAATTAAGATCATCTCTGATATTTTTGAAAAGTTGAATTTATCTATTAATAAAGCTGAAAAAGATATAGGAATTTACAAAAGTAGTCTTTCAAAAATGGAACAAGCAAAAGAATTAATTGAAGAACTAAGAATAAAAGATAAGAAAAAAGTACAAAATAAATAATATTTATTTTTTTAATCTTTTTTTATCTTTCCAAGAAACATAGGATATATATACTACAGATAATGTTATGAGTATAAGTAGTAAAAAAGATGCAAAAATAAGAATTTTACTTAAATAGACTTCATAAGTTAAAAATGAAATCATATATCAATAGAGCCATCTCCATTCCTTCCCCAAACTACCATTGCAATTGAAAAAGTAAAAATGGCAGCTAACGAAGCCCATCCTATTTGAAAGATCATCAGATTTAAATTTCTATTATAAATATAGCAGAACTTCAAAATTTTTAATTCATTTCTAACCTAAATTTAAATTCTCAGAAACAATATTTTGTAAATAGAATTTAAATAAAGATCTTAAATTGGGAAGATTAGTTTTAAATCACAGTTCGAATATAGATGGTCTAATACCAATATTGCAGAAATTAGCTTTAAACATAAATATAAAAACAATAACTCCGGCTGCGATATCAAGAGTAAGAGGAAGATCTTCCAAATTAATTTTAAGAATATCAGTGAAAACCATCAACGGATATAAAGCAATAGCGAGAAAGGGGAAAACAGCCCAAGAAGTTTTTATTTCAACAGACTTAAGTAAAGATGAATTAAAACAGATTATAGATATTTATAATAAATAGTAATTAAATAAAGAGAATTGGAATTCATCTAGGTTAAAAACAATGAAATTAGGTTTACTTTTGTCTATCTTTTTAATTGCTCTGTTCTCATTTGGCGATAAATCATTTTCACTGACTGATTACCAAATAAAAAAAATCTGTAAAAAG
>JAOOML010000044.1 GCA_028409275.1 Prochlorococcus sp. AH-716-I09
GATCTACGATACATCTATCAAAATCATCACCACCAAGATGTGTATCACCCGATGTAGATAAAACTTCAGTTACTCCATCACCAGCTTCAATAACTGAGACATCAAAGGTTCCTCCCCCTAAGTCAAAAACAAGAATTTTTTCATTTTCTTTATCCAAACCATATGCTAAAGCTGCAGCAGTTGGCTCATTAACAATTCTAAGAACTTCTAAGCCTGCAATCTTTCCTGCATCTTTTGTAGCCTGTCTTTGAGAATCATTAAAATAAGCAGGAACTGTAATTACAGCCTGTGTAACTTTTTCACCAAGGTATTTACCCGCATCATCTGCTAACTTTCTTAAAACTTGAGAACTGACCTCTTCAGGAGAAAACTGCTTATCCAAAATAGGGCACTTTAATTTGACACTAGAGCCAGCTTTTTCGACAGAATAACTTACTTCTTTAGATTCTTCATTAACCTCATCAACTCTTCTACCAACAAAACGCTTTGCAGAATAAAAAGTATTCTCAGGATTCATAACAGCTTGTCTTTTCGCAATTTGTCCAACAAGCTGGTCTTGATTTTTAGTATATGCGACAACTGATGGAGTAGTTCTGAAACCCTCAGCATTTGCTATTACAGTGGGTTTACCACCTTCCATTACAGCGACACAACTATTAGTTGTTCCTAAATCGATTCCTACAACCTTACCCATGGGTAAATTCTCATATTTGATATTCTCCATAATCGGTCATCGGAGTCATTATTGTTACTCAAGGACGGGGTGTGGTTCCCGAACAGATCGTAATTTTTCAAGAAAAAGTTTCTAAACATGATTTCAAGTAAGACATCTTTTATTGCATTAATCGGCAATCCAGTAAGCCATTCTTTATCGCCAATTATGCAAAATGCAGCCCTTCAATATTTAGGCTTAGATTTAATTTATATTGCTATACCTTGTAAAGATGAAGATCTAGAATCAGTTTTGAATTCTTTGAAAAAAATTAATTGCAAAGGTTTAAATATCACAATCCCACATAAAGAAAAAGTATTTGACCTTTGTAGTGAAATTTCTCCTGTAGCTAACAACGTGAAAGCAATTAATACACTTAAGCTAAATTCTAAAAAAGAATGGAGCGGAACCAATACAGATGTTGAAGGATTTATTTATCCATTAAAAACGTTAACCCCAACAAAAAAACATTCTGTGGTTCTTGGCTCAGGTGGTGCATCAAGATCTGTTATTCAAGGATTAATAAATTTAAATTTTTCAACAATTTCAGTAGTATCACGTAACAAATCATCATTAGATGCATTAATTACAAATTTTGAAAATCAAATTGAACTTAAAGGTTTATTAAATAATGATAATCAGGCTCAAAATTTAATTGAAAAAGCAGATTTAATTGTAAATACAACACCAGTAGGAATGAAAACAGCTGTAGATGAAATGAATTTATTGCCATATGGAGAGTCTTTTTGGAGATCTCTTAATTCAAAGACAATTGTTTACGATTTAATCTATAATCCTGCCCCAACTCCTCTATTAAAATTTAGTGCTAAAAAAGGATGTACAACCATCGATGGTTCGCAAATGCTTGTTGCTCAAGGATTAAAATCATTATCGTTTTGGACAAATGGTTTAGAAGTGCCTTTTCATATTATGAATGACGCACTTAAAACTTATCTTTAAAAATGATGCTTATATTTAAGAAACTGCACATCATAATGTATCGTAAATAATGAACAGACGCTCATTAAACCAATTTATGAGCCAAAGACCTTGTCTGAGATTATGAACAAACAACAATCTTATTACGAAACCATGTACATCCTCCGCCCAGATATTGCGGAAGATGAAGTAACTAATCACATTGAAAAATACAATAAACTTTTAGAAGAATTTGGTGGAAAAATCCTCGATAGTCAAATGAGGGGTAAAAGAAGATTAGCGTATCAAATATCTAAACATAGAGAGGGAATTTACGTCCAATTAAGTCATCAAGGTGATGGACAACATATTTTCAAAATTGAGAAATCAATGAGACTTAGTGATGATGTTATTAGATATATGACCGTTAAACAAGAGGGGCCATTGCCAACACCAAGACCTTCAAGTAAGAGTTCAACTCAAACAGAGAATCAAGATAATCCAGAAACCAAAATTGAATCTAAAGATAAAGAACCAGTTAAAACATCTGATGCTTCAACTTCAGAAGACACCTCTTCTGAAATCAAAGAAACTGCAGAACAGTAAATATTAATCAATTGTTTTTGAATTTAATTCTGCCCATATTTTATTCGACATACCCCACATATAAATAAAACCCTCGGCTAAGGAATGATCAAATACATCTTCTTGACTATAAGTTGCCAAATCTGCCCTATAAAGTGAATTTTTGTCCGAGATCCTTCCTATTATTATTGCATTACCCTTATGAAGTCTAATCTTTACTCTTCCATTAACTGCAGTTTGAGTCGATGAAATAAAAGCATCTAAACTATCCTTTAGAGGACCAAACCAAAAACCTTGATAAACTAATTGACCCCATTTTTTTTCCACTATTCCTTTAAAATCAATAACATCTGGGTTTAATGTTACACTCTCTAATTCCTTGTGAGCTTTGATTAAAAGTAAAAGTCCAGGAGTCTCATAGATCTCTCTACTTTTAATTCCTACTACTCGATCTTCAATCATATCTATTCTTCCAAAGCCATGTTCACCTGCAAGATCATTAGCTTTTTTAATAATTTCTACTGGAGTTAAAAATTCATTATTAATACTTACTGGGAAACCATTTTTAAAAACAATTTCTATATCTTGAGGCGAATCAGGTGAACTGTCAATGGATGATGTCATTGCAAAAATATCTTCAGGTGGTTCTTCCATTGGATCTTCTAATATACCGGCTTCAATACTCCTACCAAGCAAGTTAACGTCTATTGAATATGGTGATTTTTTTGATACTGGTGCAGGTATACCAAATTTTTCTCCATACGATATTGCCTCTTCTCTACTCATGTTCCACTCTCTTGCAGGAGTAATAATTTTCAAATCAGGACCTAAAGCATTAATTGCTAAATCAAATCGAACTTGATCATTGCCTTTACCAGTACAACCATGAGCAACTGCATCGGCATTAATCTCTCTTGCAATATTTACTAAGTTTTCAGCAATTAAAGGCCTGGCAAGAGCTGTAGATAAAGGATATTTATCTAAATATAATGCATTTGCTCTTATAGCTGGAAAAGCAAATCTTTCAACAAAAGTATTAACTAAATTACCAATGATTGATTTAGATGCGCCAGAATTCAAAGCTTTTAGCCTAATAAGTTCCAAATCTTCGCCTTGTCCAAGATCTGCAACAAAAGTAATCACTTCGGATACTCCATATTCGTTCTGTAAATATGGAATACAAACGCTCGTATCAACACCGCCAGAATAAGCCAGTACAACTTTTTTTACTTGCTGCATTTACATTTGCTCCTTTAATTTTAATTTTTGATCTAATTAAGAATTTGAAAACTTATTAAAAACTAATACTATTGTAACTAAAAGAGCTGGACCAAAAACTAGTAATAAGAGAAGAAAATTATTAATTAATAAAACATTGGGATTCAAGTATCCAATCAATTTTAAAAATCCAGACAATAGAAATGAAATTAGACAAATAATAAAGTATTTAAAATTTTCTTTATCGAACAAAGTTTTTTTAATGCATCATTATGTATTATCTTATATATAGAACATTACTTTTAATGGACCCAAATAAACTAAAAATTAGATTAGATGATATTTCTGATGTTAACCCTGCTTTAACTTGCTACCACAGGAATGATCCAGCACCTGTTTTACCATTAAGAGATGAACCAGATTTACTATCTTGGCTAGAAAATACAGGCAGGCTTATTGCTGAAAAAGACGGAGACTCTCAAGAGATTAGTACAATAGAAGAGGAAGAACTCTCAGCACTTATGGGCGAAAAAGAAGATTATAAAATTGAAGATGATTCTTCAGAGGATGACTGGGAAGATTAAAAAGTTAGACTTTAAATCTTTATTATTAATAAATTCTTTTGCTCTGATAATAACTTGCTATTTTTTTAATAGCTTTATTTTTATAGGAGTTTACGCATTATTTTTTGTAATTTCTTTGCTCACAACAAAAAGTG
>JAOOML010000045.1 GCA_028409275.1 Prochlorococcus sp. AH-716-I09
TAATTTCTTTACTGTTAAATCTTGAGATTTGCTGTCAGCGGATAGAAGATGTTTTTTTGAAAGAACTAAAGCCTCTTTAGTTTTTTGTAAATGGGTTATGGATTTATCAATTTCTGAAATTGCATCATTAAATCTATCTTGGGCAAGTGAGACATTTTTACCAACTGCATTTTTAAATTGCTCAAGATTACTCTCAAAATTAGTTATATCATAATTCTCGCGTTTCATTAAATCAATTTGTGATTTGTATTTTAAGGTTTCCATAGATGCATTTCTTAGCAGAGAAATAATTGGCAAAAAGAATTGCGGTCTTATGACATACATCTTTGGGAATCTATGTGAAACATCCACTATACCTGCATTATATAGTTCACTATCTGGTTCTAGAAGAGAAACAAGTACTGCGTATTCACAAGATTTTTGTTTTCTATCTTTATCTAATTCTTTTAAAAAATCTTCGTTTTTTCTTTTATTAGTTCCATTTAAACTTTCGTTCTTCATCTCAAACATTATTGATATTATTTCAATTTTATTATTATCAAATTCTCTAAATATATAGTCACCTTTACTTCCTGAAGAAACATCATTATCTTTTTCAAAATATGAGTTTTTAAATGCCGTTGCTCGATTAAGGTTGAATTGGGTTTCGCAATGGATTTCTAAGGTTTCGCCTACCATCTTTGTAGACAATCTAGATTTCATTTCTCTTAGTTCCTGAATAGTCAGGTCTCTTTCACTAATTTTGTTTTTAAATTTTTCTTCAATAGATTTTTCATTTATTGATTGTTCAAGCTTCATCTTTTCAATGGAATTTGTTAGAGATGCGTTTTCCCTCTCTAAATTAGTAACAGCTTCATTGACTTTATTTTTTAAAGATAATTCTGAAATTAAAGACTGCTTTTTTATATCATCCTTTAATTTGTTTAATTCATTATTAAGTGTGTTGATTTTATTTGTTGCTTGATTTCTTAAATCATTCACAGCATTTGTTTTCTTTTCTTCAGCAATATTTAATTTAGATTCAAGAGCTTGTATCTCATTTTCTTTGATGCGGTTTTGCTCCATTAACTGGATTTTCAATTCTCGCTTTAAAATTTCTAAAGCCTTCTTATTATCTTCTTCAGCCAATAAAAGTCTTTCTTTAATTTGTTTATTAAATTCTTCGTCTTTTATTTGAAGAACTATTTCTTCAAAGCTGCTGGGATCAATTCGAAAAGTTTTGCCGCATGAGGGACATTTAATATCTTTCATTTTTTAACTACAAAATTACTATTAGAAGTGATTTAATATTCGTATGTAAAAAGAATATTACTCTTGACTAAGAATAAACAATGATTCAAGGTTGTGCATTAAAAAATAAAATAATCACTCAATGGGAGTTATATTAATCCAGATTCTTTAAGAATATTAATTTTATTTGCTAATTCAATATCTGCAGATGATATTGAGCGATCTAATGTTTTGTGAGAAGAAACCGTATAACCACTATCATCAACGAATTCATCTTCTGTATCTTTTACCTGCCTATTCTCATTTTGTACCTCTTTGTAAATATCAGATTTGAATGAATTTGATTTACTAATATTGCTATATCCAAAATTTGCAATTCCTCTGGCATCTAAGGCTTCCTCAACTAATATTCCAACAACTTTAGATCTACTTATTGATTCGCTTTTTGATATTTCATCAATAATTTCAAGTACCCTTTTTCTAGGTAGATATCCGATTCTTTTAACTTTATTTTCCATGAAAGTTCATATATGTCACTATTGTAACACTTCTGTCAAATGTAATTAGAATTTGGCATATGGTAATATTCGTAAAATTAAGTAATGAAGGCAAGTATAATTTTAAGTAACCTTCAAAGAAGGGTTTTGCTTAATTAGAAATTAGGATAGTTTTATTACCTTCCGCTAGTTACTTATTGAGATTTAGTTCAAAAATTTTAAAATCTTTTAATTTAAATACAAATCTTATGAGAGATAAACTTTATGACAATGCTGATAGCTTTGCAATGTCATTTGATGAAGAATGGAAAAATATTGATTGCGAGGATTTACGACTAAAGATAGATAAAGTATTTGAACTTTTATCTGATCATCCTTTTTTAGTATCTAATCCAAAAAATGCAAGAAAAATGGCAGAATTTAGAATATTCTCATTAAAAAAATTTAAGTAATTATTTTTATGTTTTTGTTTAAACTGATTATTTAAGTTTAATTTTAAGAACTTAAGATTTACATATTGGGTGAATTAAAAAATCCTTTAGTGTATAAAAATATTGCTATACCTATTATTGGTCCTATTCCAAATACAAAAAGGACTAATTTTGCAGAATTTTTTGTTTGCCCTAATTCTTGATTTTTTTTATTTGACTTAATTTCTATTTTTTTTGTTTTTTTCTTTTTCATGCAGAATATATTACTATAAGGCTACTAAAAAAAGATTTGATATGTCATTAAATATCAAATCTTTTTCTAATTTACCAAATTAATTGAAGAATCAAAAAACACAATATTGTATAATGTAATGAATAAAGGGAAATATGAGTGCAACTAAGAGAGAGGAAGTAAGTTCTCACCTTAGATATATAAGGCTAGAGCTCCGAGAAATGCATCAAATGCTTATTAAAGATGATCTGTTGCCAGATTTAAATGAAGCAAAAGAAGTACATGCACAACTAGATGCTTTGATGGAATTATTAATAGATAAAAAAGTTCAAAAGATAAAAGGTGAATTCGAAAATTTAGGTAATTCGAAAAACTATAAATAGTTAGTAGTTGATTCTATTTTTTTACGATTATCGTGCATTTGTTCTAATTTATTGTAAATTTCTTTGATTTGTATTTGTATCAGATCAGTCGAATTTATATTGCTTAAAGAATCCATAGCTGATAGAAGACTTTCCTTGGCTTCGATCAAATGTCTACATTCTTTGCTCCCTGCTTCGTATGACATAATACTTAAAAATTTTATTATTACAAATATTTAGATTATTGTTCCGTATTGCTTGATACTCTTAATAAATTAAAGTTTATTATTGTAGAAGTACATAAAAAGAAATTATTTTTACTAAATTTCAAAAAAAACTAATGCAAGAAAATTCCAAAAATTACGAATTCTGTATTGAGTTGGCTTTAGATAATGCAAGAAAAAGAATCAATGTTCTTAATAAATTTGATAAAAAATGTGTTTTGGCGGAGTATAAGGAATGGATTCAGGATGGTTTAAGTAAGCATTCAGTTTTACTTCTTAGAGATGACCCAATTATCTGACAATAATAAAACATTTTTTAATTTTTTGCCTTGGAAGTAACCTTATATAAAAAATAAAGACTAAAAATAAACGTAATAATAAGAACTAAAGTTAAAGAGGAAAAATTATACATTTTTATATTTTTAAATCTGCTTTACTATAACAGCATAATTATATTTTCTTATTAATTCAGTTTTCTTTAAAAAGTGAAAAAATAAATTTCTTCAAATTATCTCTTTCTAAAAAGATTTCTTTTGATTTATAGTTTTTTAAATTCTTAAAGATTAAATCAACTAAATTGTCTACTTTTGTTGTCATAATATAGAGCTATCTTCCAAGTAAATAAATTTTTTCTACACCAATTTTATCTGGTCTTGTTATCTTACATCCTTTATCTTTTTCCATATCACAATCTTTTGTGGCAGGAATAGATTTCCAAGTACAAATCTTTTCTTGAGAATCTTCTTTTAGGATAAGCCATCCATCATCTAAATATTCTGAAATACCATCCTCTCCACAAGAAAACCTTATTTCCATTTGTTTTTTTTCTGGATTAGGATTCTCATTAATATTTTCTTCAGAATTAATGTTGGGATATTCTTTATTGATCGATGTTTTACAGGAACTTAATAGAATTGCAATTAAAATAATTTGAGAAAATTTTTTTATTCTTTTCATTTTTTAACCTTTTGCTTATTCAAAGTTAGTATGTCTACATTTTATTTTGATTCTATCAATTTTAACAGTTGATCCATTTTATTCATTAATTCTTTTACATCACCTGGTTGGGGTAAAATTAGTTCTTCTGTAACTTCTAGATGCATCTTTTTTAAGTTTTGCC
>JAOOML010000046.1 GCA_028409275.1 Prochlorococcus sp. AH-716-I09
ATTCGAAATAACTATATAGGTATTTATACTGTTTGTCTACCCTTTGCCTGTTTTAAAGGCAAAAATTTTTCTTTTAAAAGTACAAATTTAACATCAGCCAAATTTACCTGATATGTATTCCTGTGTAGTTTTTTCTTTTGGAGAGTTAAAAATTTTCTTAGTTGAATCAAATTCTGCAAGATAACCAACTTTCCCTCCATCACCATCTTCGTATTCAACTGCATTAAAGAAAGCAGTCATATCACTAACTCTTAATGCCTGTTGCATATTATGAGTAACGATTATTATGGTGTAATTCTTCTTAAGTTCATGCATGGTCTCTTCTATTTTTAAAGTAGAGATTGGATCTAATGCAGAGCATGGCTCATCCATGAGAATTATTTCAGGTTCAATTGCAATGGTTCTTGCTATACATAGTCTTTGTTGTTGTCCGCCAGATAAAGAGTAACCACTATCATTCAATTTATCCTTACATTCATCCCATAAAGCAGCTTTTCTAAGTGAACTTTCCACTAATTCATCCATATGTCCCGTAAAGCCATTAATTCTTGCCCCAAATGCAATATTTTCATAGATAGATTTAGGAAAAGGATTAGGTTGTTGAAAAACCATCCCAATTCTTCTTCTCACTTCAACTGGATCAACTCTTTTATCGTAAATATTAGTTCCATCAAAGAGGACAGTCCCTTTTAACGAACAATTAGGAATTAAATCGTTCATCCTATTTAAAGATCTAAGAACAGTTGATTTACCACATCCTGAAGGTCCAATAAGGGAGGTTATATTTCCTTTTTTAAAATTACAAAAAACATTCCTTACTGCTTCAAAAGTTCCATAGCTAATGGAAACATTCTCAAGGGACAAAATGATATTCTTTGGTATTTTTTTATTAGTTTTAATCATTTATACTCTCTTAGTTTTCTCTGTAAAAGCGGCCAAAATCCTTGAAAATATATTTACTGATAGTATCGACAAAACAAGAATAAAGGAAGCTGCCCAGGCTAATTTATTCTGTGCATCATAAGGTTCAAGAGCAAAGTTGTATATCAACACAGCCAACGAACCCATTTCATAAAACAAGTCTCCAAAGCCTGTTATGTAGTAGTAAGAGAATAAAGCCGTAAAGATCAAAGGTGCTGTTTCGCCTGCTGCTCTTGCGATTCCAAGTACAACGCCAGTAGCAATAGACCTAAAGGCAGATGGCAAAGTAACTTTTAATATGGTTGTATACATACTTGCTCCAACACCAAGAGACGCATATCTTAATTCGTTAGGAACTAACTTTAAACCTTCGTCAGTGGTTTTTATCACAGTAGGCAGCATCAATATTGAAAGAGCCATACCTCCTGCCAAACCGCTATACATACTTCCAAACAAGATCTTTGTAGAAACAATTAAGGCATAAATAAATACGCCGGCAATTATTGAGGGAACTCCAGCTAAAACATTTACCCCGAATCTGATAAATCTTGAAAAAGCACCACCTTTAGAGTATTCAGCTAGATATATACCTCCGCCAACGCCAACTGGTATGGCAATAATTGAAGCAATGGTAGTAATTATTAATGTCCCGATCAATGCAGGATTAATGCCTCCTGCATCTAAATCATCTCCAGGAGGATTTGGTTCTAAAGTAAATAGTTCTGGTGTGATTTGAGATCCACCTTTAATAAGAATATAGGTCACCAAAAAAATCAAAGGCAGTATTGAGATCAATGCACAAATTACTGATAAAGAAGTAAAGAATTTATCTCCTATATTTCTTGATAATCTTTTCTGGTAATAGAGTGAATTCATAATTATCTAATATTTGAGACTAAATTTCTTAACTAGCCACTGCGCAAAGATATTTACTACCAAAGAAAGGATCATAAGTACAAAAGCCGCATAAAAAAGTGATGAAACCTGACTTCCATCAGCCTCACCAAACTGATTTGCGAGCATGGAGGAAATGGTATATCCAGGAGATAATAGAGACCAACTAAATGCATTTGAGTTACCAATAATCATTGTCACGGCCATTGTTTCTCCCATTGCCCTACCTAAAGCCAATAGAACACCTGCCATAATTCCTGATAATGCTGCAGGCAAAATTACTGAAAATATTGTTTTCCATCTACTTGCTCCAATGCCATAAGCCGCATTTCTTAGCTTTTTAGGAACCTGATTAAGTGAATCCCTTGCAATAGAAGTCACTATTGGCAAAAGCATTACTACTAAAATCAATATTGCTAACAAAGAATTCCTGCCTGTAGGTTCTGTACTGAATAAAGGTATCCAACCAAAGAAATTATGCAAAAAGACAAAAAAGACTCTAAAAAAAGGTTCCATAACAAATATTGCCCAAAGTCCCAATACAACTGATGGAATTGCTGCTAATAATTCAACAAAAGAACCTATTATTTCTCTAAAAACTTTCGGTATAAAGTCCTCGGTAATAAATATTGCAGTTCCAACGCCCAAAGGGATAGTTATTAATAACGAAAGAAATGAAGTTACCAGTGTGCCATATATTGCAGTAAAAGCTCCGTATTCATCTTTTACTGGATTCCATTCAGAGGTTACGAGAAACTTCAAGCCATACCTTGAAAAGGATTCAAATGACTGAAAAAAAACTACTAAAATAATCCCTAAAAGTATTATTGCTACGAAACTAGACAAGACTAAAGCAGTATTCTTGAAGATAATATCTATATTTTTTTCGATACCGAATCTTTTACGATTCTTGAAAAGAGTTAATTTCTCTTCCATTAAAAAAAGAATATCTCTATAAATCTACTACTAAATGTTGTAAAAGACTTTAAGAGGGGTTAAAGGTATATGAAAGTCATGATAATTTGACATGGATTGAAAAATTTATCTACCTATTTTTTTAACGGCGGCTCTTGATTTTTTTAAAATTTCTCCTTTCAAGGGGACGAAACCTAAGGCAGGAGCTTTTGATTGGTATTCATCGCTGAGCAATTTATAGAATGTATCTTGAATCGCATTGGTATTCCTACCATTACCTTTTTCATAAGCGAGTATCCAAGTTAATGTTGCTATTGGATAAGCTCCTTTAGCAGTAGGGTTTGGATTTTTACCAGCCAAGTTTTCATCAAGATTTATTCCATTTAAAGCTATTGCGCCTGCTTCAGTATTGGGGGTAACGAATTCACCAGAAAGATTTTGAAGTGCAGCAGCCTTAACATTACCTTTAACGTATGACTGGTTTACATAACCAATTGAGCCTGGAGTATTTTGAATAACACCTGCAACACCAGAATTTCCTTTTGCTCCAACTCCCGAAGGCCATTTAACAGATTTACCAGTACCTAAATTCCAAGTTTTAGAGAAAGCCTCCATAGAATTTGTAAAAGCTTTAGTCGTGCCTGAGCCATCAGAACGATGTGCCCAAGTTAACTTACCTGATTTACAGCCTAATTCTTTCCAGTTTTTAACCATACCCATAGCGACTCGTACTGCTTGCTCTTGAGTAAGTTTTAAATCGCAATCGTAGTTATATCCAAAGGCAATTGTGCCACCTACCATAGGTATTTGAACAAGTCCTCTTTTAACTTTCTCTATATCAGAATCTTTCATAGGATCATCTGATGCACCAAAATTCACAGTTTCGTCTATGAAAGCTTTTCTTCCAGATCCAGAACCTACTGCTTGATAATTTACTCTAGGGCCTCCAGATTTAGCTAAGTCAAAAAACCATCTGGTATAAATTTTCGAAGGAAATGATGCACCAGCTCCACTCAATCTTTTTGAAGCCATCGCAGATGGAGAA
>JAOOML010000047.1 GCA_028409275.1 Prochlorococcus sp. AH-716-I09
GAGGAAAATATTTATTAGCTGAATTAAAAAAAATTGAAAATGAGAATATTCAATTTCCCCTTGAAAATTCCTCAATAAATAACGGTTTTCTTGTTGTTCATCTAAGAATGACTGGATATTTTAAATTTATTGATAAATCAACTAAGCCCTGTAAACATACAAGAATAAGATTTTTCGATAAAAAAAATAATGAACTTAGATACATTGACGTAAGAAGTTTTGGTCAAATGTGGTGGATAAAAGAAGGGTTATCGTGTGAAAAAATTATCAAAGGCTTAGGCTCATTAGGACCAGAACCATTCTCTAACGACTTTGATGCAAATTACCTCAAGAAAGTTATTTCCAAAAGAACAAAATCTATTAAAGCTATCTTATTAGATCAAACGATAGTAGCAGGCATAGGAAACATCTATGCTGATGAAAGTTTATTTTCTGCTGGCATTTCGCCTTTTAGGGAAGCTAAAACAATTAAGAAGAATGAGTTAGTTAATCTCAAAGAATCAATTGTAAATGTACTAAAAAAAAGTATAGGTTCTGGGGGAACGACATTTAGTGATTTTAGAGATTTGGAAGGAGAGAATGGAAATTTTGGTTTACAGACAAATGTCTACAGGAGAACTGGTAAAGAATGTCGAAAATGCGGAAATTTAATTGAAAGAGAAAAAATTACTGGAAGAAGTACTCACTGGTGTCCTAAATGCCAAAAATAAAAAAGGGCTTACTCTTGCAGAGTAAACCCTTTTTAAATATTTTTACCTGGCATTGAGCTATTTTCTCAAGGGGCTACCCCCTAAATATTTTCGCCGCTGATGCGTTTCACAACCGAGTTCGAGATGGATCGGAGTGGTTCCACATCGCCATGAACACCAGGATAGTGAACCTTGAGAACTGCATAGAAAATTATATAGATTAAAAACAACAAATTAAGTTTATTTGGTCAAGCCCTCGGTCTATTAGTACTCCTCCGCTGCACTTGTTACCAAGCTTCCACGTAGAGCCTATCAACGGGTGTTCTTCCCGTGACCTTACTGGCTTAAGCCATGGCAATACTCATCTTGAGGTGGGCTTCCCACTTAGATGCTTTCAGCGGTTATCCACTCCGCACATGGCTACCCAGCGTTTACCGTTGGCACGATAACTGGCACACCAGAGGTGCGTTCCTCCCGGTCCTCTCGTACTAGGGAGAAATCCTCTCAATATTCCTGCGCATACACCGGATATGGACCGAACTGTCTCACGACGTTCTGAACCCAGCTCGCGTACCGCTTTAATGGGCGAACAGCCCAACCCTTGGGACCGACTTCAGCCCCAGGTTGCGATGAGCCGACATCGAGGTGCCAAACCTCCCCGTCGATGTGAACTCTTGGGGGAGATCAGCCTGTTATCCCTAGAGTAACTTTTATCCGTTGAGCGACGGCCCTTCCACGCAGAACCGTCGGATCACTAAAACCGACTTTCGTCCCTGTTCGACTTGTAGGTCTCACAGTCAAGCTCCCTTCTGCTTTTGCACTCATCGACTGATTTCCAACCAGCCTGAGGGAACCTTTGTGCGCCTCCGTTACCTTTTAGGAGGCGACCGCCCCAGTCAAACTGCCCATCAGATACTGTCCGCTTCCCGGATAACGGGTAAGCGTTAGAACCCTAGCTCTAAAAGAGTGGTATCTCACCGATGACTCAATAGTACCCACAAGCACTATTTCAACGTCTCCCACCTATTCTGCGCATTCAGAGCCCGAGCACAATATCAAACTACAGTAAAGCTTCATAGGGTCTTTCTGTCCGGGTGTATGTAGTCCGCATCTTCACAGACAATTCTATTTCGCCGAGCCTCTCTCCGAGACAGCGCGCAAATCGTTACACCTTTCGTGCGGGTCGGAACTTACCCGACAAGGAATTTCGCTACCTTAGGACCGTTATAGTTACGGCCGCCGTTCACCGGGGCTTCAGTCGCCAGCTTCACTAAAAGCTAACCAGCTTCCTTAACCTTCCGGCACTGGGCAGGTGTCAGCCCCCATACATCGTCTTGCGACTTAGCGGAGACCTGTGTTTTTGGTAAACAGTCGCTTGCGCCTCTTCACTGCGACCAGCTCTCGCTGGCACCCCTTCTCCCGAAGTTACGGGGCCATTTTGCCGAGTTCCTTAGAGAGAGTTATCTCGCGCCCCTCGGTATTCTCTACCACCCCACCTGTGTCGGTTTCGGGTACTGGCATTTGTGTCTTAACAGGTATAGGGCTTTTCTTGGAAGCATGACATCACCAACTTCGCTGCCGTAGCAGCTCGTACTCACGCCTCAGCTCAAGATGTTTTCTCCATCTCTCAAAGCCTCGAACGCTTGAACCAGTAACCAACATCTGGCCTGGCTAGCCTTCTCCGTCCCCCTTCCTAAAACACATCTGGTACAGGAATATTGACCTGTTGTCCATCGACTACGCCTTTCGGCCTCGCCTTAGGTCCAGACTAACCCTCCGCGGACGAGCCTGCCGGAGGAACCCTTAGGGTTTCGGGGCATGGGATTCTCACCCATGTTTTCGCTACTCAAGCCGACATTCTCACTTCTATGCCGTCCACGTCCGCTTACGCTAACGCTTCACCCTACATAGAACGCTCCCCTACCATAAATAAATTTATCCGCAGCTTCGGTATAACGCTTAGCCCCGTTCATTTTCGGCGCAGGATCGCTCGACCAGTGAGCTATTACGCACTCCTTTGAGGATGGCTGCTTCTAGGCAAACCTCCTGGTTGTCTGGGCAATCCCACCTCCTTTATCACTTAGCGTTAATTTTGGGACCTTAGCTGGCGGTCTGGGCTGTTTCCCTCTTGACTATGGAGCTTATCCCCCACAGTCTGACTGCCTAGTTACACACAGGGTATTCAGAGTTCATATCGATTTGGTACCGCTTTCGCAGCCCGCACCGAAATGGTTGCTTTACCCCCCTGCTGGAGCACTAGACGCTACGCCTCAACGTATTTCGGGGAGAACCAGCTAGCTCCTGGTTCGATTGGCATTTCACCCCTAACCACAGCTCATCCGCTGAATTTTCAACTTCAGTCGGTTCGGACCTCCACTTGGTATCACCCAAGCTTCATCCTGGCCATGGTTAGATCACCAGGGTTCGGGTCTATAAACACTGACAAACGCCCTATTAAGACTCGCTTTCGCTGTGGCTCCACCATTTCCGGTTTAACCCGCCAGTGCCTATAAGTCGCCGGCTCATTCTTCAACAGGCACACGGTCACCCGATTAGTCGGGCTCCCATTGCTTGTAAGCTCACGGTTTCATGTTCTATTTCACTCCCCTCCCGGGGTTCTTTTCACCTTTCCCTCGCGGTACTGTTTCACTATCGGTCACACAGTAGTACTTAGCCTTACGAGGTGGTCCTCGCAGATTCACACGGAATTCCACGTGCTCCGTGCTACTCGGGATACAGCTAGTTCAACTTATCTTTCGATTACGGGGCTTTCACCCTCT
>JAOOML010000048.1 GCA_028409275.1 Prochlorococcus sp. AH-716-I09
GCCATTAAAAGTTGCTGTTTTAGGATCCTCAGGTGCTGTGGGATCTGAATTACTTAAAATTCTTGAACAACGTGATTTTCCAATATCAGAATTGGTCTTGCTTTCATCAGAGCGTTCAGAAGGAAAAAAAATTATTTGGAAAGGTGAAGAATTAGTTACAAAAAAAACCACTAAGGAAGAATTCCTCAATCTTGATTTAGTTTTAGCTTCAGCGGGTGGCAGTATTTCAAAAAAATGGTTGTCTACCATTATGGATCAAAATGCTTTACTGATAGATAATTCCAGTGCTTTCAGATTAGATAAGAATGTGCCTCTTGTAGTTCCTGAAGTTAATGCTAGTGATGCACTCAATCATGATGGGGTAATAGCGAATCCAAACTGCACTACCATTTTGTTGGCATTAGTTTTAGCACCGTTAAACAAACTTTCGACTATTCAAAGAGTTATTGTCTCAACATATCAATCTGTTAGTGGTGCAGGTCAGTTGGCGATGGAGGAACTCAAACTTTTAACTGAACAATATCTTCAAGGTAATCCTCAAAAAAGTGAAGTTTTGCCATATTCATTAGCTTTTAATTTGTTTTTACATAATTCACCCATGCTTGAAAATAATTACTGCGAAGAAGAAATGAAAATGGTTAATGAAACTAGAAAAATATTAAATATTGCTGATTTAAAGCTCTCTGCTACATGTGTTCGAGTCCCAGTACTGAGAGCACATTCTGAATCGATCAATGTTGAATTTGCCGGTGTAGTTGAGCCTAAAGATGCTCTTGAAGAATTAAAAAAATCTCCTGGAATTGAAATTATAGAGGATTATAAAAATAATAGATTTCCTATGCCAAATGACGTTATGGGAAGGGATAATGTTGCTGTTGGCAGGTTAAGAACTGATATAAGTCAGCCTAATGGATTAGAATTGTGGTTATGTGGAGATCAAATAAGAAAAGGAGCAGCTCTTAATGCTGTTCAAATAGCTGAGTTATTAATTCCAAAAAAATGATTACAGACAAAAATGAGTGTAATAATCCACTATTTGGAAGAATATTGACTGCAATGGTTACTCCATTCACTGAAAATGGAGATGTAGATTATGAACTAGCTATAAAACTCTCAAATTATCTTTTTGAGACGGGTTCCGATGGAATTGTCTTATGTGGTACTACTGGAGAATCTCCGACTCTGTCATGGGCGGAACAGCATGATTTATTTATTGCAGTAAAAGGATCTTTGGATTCAAGCTGTAAAGTAATAGTTGGTACTGGTAGTAACTGTACAAGCGAGGCTGTGGAAGCTACCAAAAAAGCCTACGACTATGGAGCCGACGGTGCTTTGGTAGTTGTTCCCTATTACAATAAGCCACCTCAAGAAGGTCTTTATAAACATTTCAGTTCTATTGCTAATTCTGCAAAGGATTTGCCTCTAATGCTCTATAACATTCCTGGAAGAACTGGATGCAATTTATTACCTGATACTGTGAAGAAACTTATGGATTTCTCAAATATTCTCAGTATTAAAGCTGCAAGCGGTAGAATAGAAGAAGTAACAGAACTAAGAGCTATTTGTGGCTCCAAACTCTCTGTATATAGTGGCGACGATTCATTGTTGCTTCCAATGTTATCTGTAGGTGCTGTAGGAGTAGTAAGTGTTGCAAGTCATTTGGTTGGATTGCAATTGAAAGAGATGATTCATTCCTTTCAAAGTGGAGAGGTTGCAAATGCGCTTGCCATTCATGAAAAACTGCAGCCTCTTTTCAAAGCACTCTTTATGACTACTAATCCAATCCCAATTAAGGCTGCTTTGGAGCTATCGGGATGGAATGTTGGTAATCCTAGAAGTCCTTTGTCTCCATTAACCACTGACATGAAAAAGCAACTATCTTTTATCCTGAAATCCCTATAATAGGGATTATATTTAACTTGATAATTAAATTTAAATAAACCTTATTTGATTACAAGCAGGCCTTCATAAATTTCAAAATTATGCATTCAAGTACAAATTCAACTGTAAATAGATCTACTAATGATCCATCTAGATCTAAAAGTAATACCCCATCTTTACGAGTAATACCTCTTGGAGGATTACATGAAATAGGCAAAAACACTTGCGTTTTTGAATATGGTGATGAATTAATGCTTGTTGATGCTGGCCTAGCTTTCCCATCTGACGGTATGCATGGCGTAAACGTTGTTATGCCAGATACAACTTTTTTAAAAGAAAATCAAAGAAAAATAAAAGGAATGATTGTCACTCACGGTCATGAAGATCATATTGGAGGTATTTCTCATCATCTAAAGCATTTTAATATTCCGATTATTTATGGCCCAAGATTGGCAATGTCAATGCTTAGAGGGAAAATGGAGGAAGCAGGAGTATCTGATAGAACAACTATACAGACAGTAAATCCAAGAGATGTTGTAAAAGTTGGACAACATTTTTCTGTTGAATTTATTCGAAATACCCATTCTATTTGCGATAGTTTTTCTTTAGCAGTTACAACACCTGTTGGCACAATTATTTTTACGGGAGATTTTAAGTTTGATCATATGCCAGTAGATGGAGAGCAATTTGATATTGAAAGAATGGTGCATTATGGAGAGAAGGGTGTTTTATGCATGTTCAGTGATTCTACTAATGCCGAAGTTCCAGGTTTTTGTCCTTCTGAGAAGACTATATATCCCTCTTTAGAAAAACATATTGCGGAGGCAAAAGAACGAGTTATCCTTACCACTTTTGCTAGTTCTGTTCATAGAGTGACAATGATCTTAGAGTTGGCCATGAAACATGGAAGAAAGGTCGGTTTGTTAGGTAGATCGATGATCAATGTCATTGCTAAGGCGAGAGATATTGGTTATATGAAATGCCCAGATGATTTGTTTGTTCCTATCAAGCAAATTAGAGATTTACCAGATAGAGAAACATTACTATTAATGACTGGAAGTCAAGGAGAACCCCTAGCAGCATTAAGCAGAATATCTCGTGGTGAACATCAGCATGTTCGTCTTAAGACTACTGATACAGTAATATTTTCAGCCAGCCCAATTCCTGGCAATACTATCTCTGTTGTTAATACAATAGATAGATTAATGAAACTAGGAGCAAAGGTTGTTTACGGAAAGGGTGAGAATATTCATGTTTCTGGTCATGGTTTTCAAGAAGATCAAAAGTTAATGTTGGCACTTGCAAAACCTAAGTTTTTTGTTCCTGTTCATGGAGAACATAGAATGCTTGTTTGTCATGGCAAGAGTGCACAAACTATGGGGGTTCCAAAGGATAATATCTTAATTATTGAAAATGGAGATGTAGTTGAGTTAACACCTAATTCTATTCAAA
>JAOOML010000049.1 GCA_028409275.1 Prochlorococcus sp. AH-716-I09
ATTTGATATTGAATTAAGCAATTGGATAGCAACAAACTAATTTTAAAACCAGGATTAGAGGGTGTTCCAGTTACTAATTCATCTATCTGTGATATTGACGGAAACAAAGGTAAATTATTGTACAGAGGCTACTCCATTGAGGAACTATCCAAAAAAAGTAGTTTTCTAGAAACTGCTTACCTATTGATTTGGGGTGAATTGCCTACAGCTATTCAACTAAGAGATTTTGAACAAGAAGTTCAGATGCATCGCAGATTAAGTTTTAGAGTCCGAGATATGATGAAATGTTTCCCTGCGACAGGTCATCCCATGGATGCTCTTCAATCAAGTGCTGCTTCCTTAGGGCTTTTCTATTCACGTAGAGCAATAGATGATCCTAATTACATCTACAACGCAGTGATAAGACTAATAGCAAAAATACCAACTATGATTGCTGCGTTTCAACTTATTAGGAAAGGACAAGACCCTATTCAACCTCGAGATGATTTAACTTACTCATCAAATTTTCTCTACATGCTAACTGAAAAAGAACAAGATCCAATAGCTGCAAAAGTTTTTGATAGGTGTTTAATTCTTCATGCCGAACATAGCTTAAACGCTAGTACATTTAGCGCTAGAGTGACTGCAAGCACTCTTACAGACCCATATGCTGTTATTGCCTCTGCAGTAGGAACCTTGGCTGGACCTCTCCATGGAGGAGCGAATGAGGATGTAATTGCAATGTTAGAGGAAATCAAAACCCCAGAAAATGCAGCTTCTTTTTTGGATAACGCAATAAAAAATAAAAGTAAGATAATGGGCTTCGGTCATAGAGAATACAAAGTCAAAGATCCAAGAGCTATCATTCTTCAAAAACTGGCAGAAGAGCTCTTTATTAGGTTTGGAGCAGATGAAATGTATGAAGTTGCTAAATCACTAGAGGCAGATGCAATACCAAGACTTGGACCTAAGGGTATATTCCCTAACGTGGACTTTTATTCTGGTCTTGTTTATAGAAAACTTGGTATTCCTCGTGATTTATTTACTCCAATTTTTGCCATTTCTAGAGTTGCTGGTTGGTTAGCTCATTGGAGAGAACAACTTGGAGCAAATAGGATTTTTAGACCATCGCAAATTTATACTGGTTCAGCGCCAAGAGATTGGATAAGCCTAGAACATAGAGAATAATATTTGCAGCTTTTCATAAAAAACACACATATTGTTTGTGAAGAGTTAATGTATTAAGTAAATAACGCAAAAATTTTGGAATACGGATTAGATCTTGAATATAGTTTTAATGAATTCTTAAAAGGGTTTGGCCTTTCTAGTGAAATTGCTCATATAATTTGGCTCCCCCTGCCTATGCTATTAGTCTTAGTAGCGGCAGTGGTAGGTGTTTTAGTAACAGTTTGGCTTGAAAGAAAAATATCTGCTGCTGCTCAGCAAAGAATAGGGCCCGAATATGCAGGAGCACTTGGCGTCCTCCAACCAATTGCAGATGGTCTTAAGTTACTTGTTAAAGAGGATATTATTCCTGCTAAAGCGGATGGAATCCTTTTCACTGCAGGACCTATATTAGTTCTTGTCCCAGTGATTCTCTCCTGGTTAATTGTTCCTTTTGGACAAAATCTTTTAATAAGTAACGTTGGTATTGGAATTTTCCTATGGATCGCTTTAAGCAGTATCCAGCCAATTGGACTTCTTATGAGCGGATATGCATCAAACAATAAATATTCATTATTAGGAGGATTAAGAGCTGCAGCTCAATCAATAAGTTACGAAATACCTTTAGCTTTATCTGTACTAGCTATCGTACTAATGACAAATTCTCTTAGTACTATTGACATCGTTAACCAACAAAGTAGTGCTGGAATCCTGAGTTGGAATATTTGGAGACAACCAGTTGGTTTTATAGTCTTTTGGATTTGTGCTCTTGCAGAATGCGAAAGACTTCCATTTGACTTGCCTGAAGCTGAAGAAGAATTAGTTGCAGGATATCAAACTGAATATGCAGGGATGAAATTCGCATTGTTCTACCTTGGTAGTTATATTAATTTGATTCTTTCAGCATTATTGGTATCAATACTTTATTTAGGAGGATGGGGTTTTCCTATTCCAGTTGAATTAATAGCTAAGTTTCTTAATTTGCCAATTAATGCACCCTTCATTCAGGTTTTCACTGCATCAATAGGAATTGTAATGACTGTTTTAAAAGCATATCTTTTAGTTTTCATTGCAATATTATTACGTTGGACAACTCCTAGAGTAAGAATAGATCAACTTTTAGATCTAGGATGGAAGTTTCTTCTTCCAATTTCTCTTGCTAATCTTTTGATAACTGCAGGATTAAAACTTGCTTTTCCGCAATTCTTTGGTGGTTAAATTTAAGTAAAAATACTTAAATTTAAAATTATTCCACTAAAATAAAATAACAGAGTAAATTTTTCAAAATGAACAATTTCCTTAAACAAATAAATAGCTATATCAAGGAAGCATTTAATGCTGGAAAATATTTATACGATGGTCTATCGGTTACTTTTGATCATCTTCGAAGAAGACCTGTTACTGTCCAATATCCGTATGAAAAATTAATACCTTCTGAAAGATATAGAGGTAGGATTCATTATGAATTTGATAAGTGCATTGCTTGTGAAGTTTGTGTAAGAGTATGTCCCATTAATTTACCAGTAGTTGATTGGGTAATGAATAAAGAAACTAAAAAGAAAGAACTTAGAAACTATTCAATAGATTTTGGAGTTTGTATATTTTGCGGTAATTGTGTTGAATATTGTCCAACTAATTGTCTATCAATGACCGAAGAATATGAATTAGCTACTTTTGACAGACATAACTTAAATTTCGATAATGTCGCACTTGGTAGACTTCCTACAAACGTCACGACAGACCCATCAGTAAAACCATTGAGAGAACTTGCATATCTCCCTAAAGGAGAAATGGATCCTCATGAAATCACACCTTCAGATATCAGAGTTGGTAAATTACCTGAAGAAGTTTATGATTGGATGAAACCAGCCTCCAATGAAAATAAAGATAAAGTTTCTAATCCAAACAATTAATTTCCATTAATTTATGTCCATTGCAATAACCACTCAAATTATTTGTTTTTCAATTCTATCTTTAGTCATCCTTATTGGAGCACTAGGTGTTGTATTGCTAGAAAGTATTGTCTATTCGGCTTTTCTTCTTGGAGGAGTTTTCATGAGTGTGGCAGGCTTATATCTACTTTTAAATGCAAGTTTTGTCGCTGCAGCACAAGTTTTAGTTTATGTGGGCGCAGTGAATGTATTAATAATTTTTGCGATAATGCTAGTCAATAAGAAAGAAG
>JAOOML010000005.1 GCA_028409275.1 Prochlorococcus sp. AH-716-I09
TTTAAATGATTTTCTTTTAACAAAGGATGCAGATTTTAAAAAATTGAATATCTTAAAAATATAAATACTTATTTTTATAAATCAATTGTTAAATAAAAACATTTATTTAATATTTATTATTTCATTCGTTTTTGCTATATCTTTTTGGATCGGTTTCAATGTAAATTTGCTCCCAGCTGAAGCAAGCATTAATGCGCCAATTTACGATGAACTTTTTAGAATTCTTTTCATCATAGGCTTAATTATTTTTATAGGAATGACAATAGCTGTAATTTATAGTTTATTTAAATTTAGGAAAAGAAATGATCAGATAGGAGATGGTATAGCTTTGGAGGGAAACTTAAGCTTAGAAATTGTATGGACAATTATCCCTTCAATAATTGTTTTATTAATAGGTTTATACAGTTACAACATCTACGAGCGAATGGGAGGGATGAAGGAACTAAATCATAACCACGAAATGATGAGTTCAAATACTGAAAAAATATGGGCTGGAATTAGCCAAACTTCTGATAATGAAATATCAAAAAATAATTTATCAATTGAAGTTTCTGCTATGCAATTTGCATTTCTATTTAATTATCCCAAAGGCAATTTTATATCAGGAGAACTACACGTTCCTGTTGATCAAAAAGTATCGATGAGAATGGAATCTAAAGATGTCATTCATGCTTTTTGGGTACCTGAGTTTAGAATTAAACAAGATATTATTCCAGGACAGCCAACAGTTCTAAATTTTACTCCTACAAAAGTAGGAAAATATCCAATAATTTGTGCAGAATTATGTGGCCCATATCATGGAGGAATGAGAGCCTCCATAATTGTTGAAAATGAATCTGACTATAACGATTGGTTTAACAAAAATAAAAAAACAGAGGTGAATTTATGACATTATCAATTGATCCACAAAAAACTAATAATGAAAGTCTTCAACCTAAAGGCTGGCTTAGATACTTTAGTTTTAGTCTTGATCATAAAGTAATTGGAATACAATATCTGGTTTGCGGTTTTCTTTTCTATTTAATTGGAGGAACTTTAGCGAGCGCTATAAGAATTGAACTAGCTAGTCCAATGTCTGACTTTATGCCAAGAGATGTTTATAACCAAGTTTTAACTTTACATGGAACAATAATGATATTCCTTTGGATAGTACCTGTAGTTAATGGTGCTTTTGGAAATTATTTAATTCCATTTTATGTTGGTGCAAGAGATATGGCATTCCCAAGATTAAATGCCGTAGCTTTTTGGTTAATTCCTCCTTCGGGTTTGATGCTAGTAGCAAGCTATTTTGTTGAGGGTGCTGCTCAGGCTGGATGGACTGCTTATCCACCTTTGAGTATAACTACTCCTCAATCGGGACAAATAATTTGGATTCTGAGTGTTCTATTACTCGGAGGCAGTTCTATCTTTGGTGGGATAAACTTTATCGCCACCATTATCAAATTAAGGAGGCCAGGTTTAAAACTCATGCAATTGCCAATGTATTGTTGGGCAATGCTTGGAACAAGTATATTAGTTGTTTTATCAACTCCTGTTTTGGCAGGGACTTTAATTCTACTTAGCTTCGATATTATCGCTAATACAGGGTTTTTCAATCCTGTTTTAGGTGGCAATGTTGTAGTTTATCAGCATTTATTTTGGTTTTATTCTCATCCAGCCGTTTACATTATGGTCCTTCCTGCCTTTGGTCTAGTTAGTGAAATACTTCCTGTACATGCAAGAAAACCACTTTTTGGATATACAACAATGGTTTTTTCAATAATGGGGATAGTAGTTTTAGGTTTGGTTGTTTGGGCTCATCACATGTTTACTAGTGGAACGCCCCCTTGGATGAGATTGTTCTTTACTATCGCTACAGCATTTATTGCTGTTCCAACAGGTATAAAATTTTTCAATTGGGTTGCTACATTATGGGGAGGTAAAATTTCCATCAATAGTGCAATGTTATTCTCTTGTGGATTTATTATAAATTTTGTTTTTGGAGGTATTACAGGAGTTGCTTTAGCACAGGTACCTTTCGATATTCATGTACATGATACTTATTTCGTTGTAGCCCATTTTCATTACATAGTTTATGGGGGGACTGTTTTTATTATTTTCTCTTCGATATATCATTGGTTCCCCAAAGTAACTGGGAAAATGCTTAATGAAAAATTAGGAATTTTACACTTTATCATTACCTTTATTGGATTTAACTTGTGCTTTGCTCCTCAACATTGGCTAGGTTTAAATGGAATGCCAAGAAGAGTTGCAGAATATGACCCTCAATTCCAGTTCGTTAATCAAATTAGTAGTCTTGGAGCTCTCTTGATGGCTATAAGTACAATTCCTTTTTTAATTAATGTTTTCCTTAGTGTGAGGAATGGGAAAGATGCTGGAGATAACCCTTGGAATGCTCTTACACCTGAATGGTTAACATCTTCTCCGCCTCCAGTTGAAAATTGGGAAGGAGAAGCTCCATTAGTTGAAGAACCTTATGGTTATGGTAAACAATTTTCTGAACAAAAATAAAAACATATGACAACTCTAGATAGCTCAAAAGAAATTCAAAAAAATAATTCTGAAGTTAATGAAGAACATGACGACTTTAGAATGTTTGGTCTTATAACTTTCCTAATTGCAGACGGAATGACTTTTGCTGGATTCTTTGCTGCTTATTTAACTTATAAAGCAGTAAATCCATTACCTGATGGTGCTATTTATGAATTAGAACTCCCAATACCTACACTCAATACAATTTTATTACTTGTTAGTAGTGCAACTTTCCATAAAGCAGGTAAAGCACTTTTAAAAGATAAAAATTCTGATTCCCAAAAATGGTTATTTTTTACTGCTTTTCTTGGAATTATATTTTTAATATGTCAATTATTTGAATATTTTCATTTACCTTTTGGATTAACCGATAATTTATTTGCAAGTACATTTTATGCCCTTACTGGCTTTCATGGATTACATGTCACTTTAGGGACTTTAATGATTTTAATTATTACTTGGCAATCGAGAATCAATGGTGGAAGAATCACTAGTCAAAATATGTTCCCGTTAGAAGCTGTTGAATTATACTGGCATTTTGTAGATGGAATATGGGTTATTTTATTTATTATTTTGTACCTTTTATGAGGAAAATAAATTTAAATAATTAAATATATTTTTTATTAATTTATATTGCCACAGACCTCTTTTTTTAGTAAGAATATATAATTAGAAATTTGTCAGATAATGCTAGAAGGAAAACAACTTCTTGAGAAAGCAAAATTATTAAGTAAAAGATCTGAAGATGAGATAGCAAAAGGTTGTGGGTACGTAGGTCCTAGCGGAAGAGTCTTAAGAAAAAGTTTTTACAGAGCTCTTATCGAAGCAAAAGGTTACAAAATAGGAAATGGTCGTCAGGGGAAAAATGGTAATAGAGCTTCAAGAGGTAGACAGGCAGAATTCAAAACTAAAGTACATGGCAATGGGAACCTATTAATTGGTCATGCCTACACCAAAAAATTAGGTCTAGAACCTGGTCAGGAATTTAAAATCGATCTAAAAAAAGAGTCAAAAACAATTTATCTAATTCCATTAAATTAAAATTTATTTTACCAACCGTTCTCTTTAAGCCACTCCGAAGAGATATTATTTGAAGATAAATCTTGATTACTATTTTTATTAAACAAAAGTAATTTCTCTACATATTTAATTAGTGCATCTGCCTCAAGGTTTACGACGTCGCCTATATTTAATTTATTCAAATTTGTATTATGCCAAGTATGAGGAATTATCGCAATAGTAAATATTTCTCCTTCCTGCTCATATTTTGCAATTGTAAGACTTATACCATTTACACAAATACTGCCTTTATTAACTACATATTTCGAAAAACTATTTTTTTTCCACTTTATGGATAAGAGCCAAGATTTTTCTAATTTTTCTATATTCTCAACTGTTCCAAGGCCATCAACATGTCCAGTTACTATATGCCCTCCTAGACGGTCAGACACCCTAAGAGCGGGCTCCAAATTAACAATCTGGTTCAGGTTAGACTTTATTCCTAAAGTTGTTTTTTTTAATGTTTCCTCACTAACATCAACAGTAAATTTATTTTGAAAAATCTCTTTAACTGTCAAACAAATTCCATCAACAGCTATGCTGTCACCGATTGCCATATCAAATAAGTTATCAAGAATTTCAATTTCCAAAATATTTTTTTCTTTTTTTAGTTTTCCAATTGATTGAATTATTCCTGTGAACATAGATTTAAGAAAAATATTTTTGCAAAATTATGTATTTAATTTAATTTACTTTAAATCATTATCAATTATAAATAAATTAGAGAGTAAATAAAAAGAAATTGATCATATTTAGATGATTATTAATTCACAAAAAAGATCATTTGGCAGCGGGGCGAAAGTGAGCTTATTCACTTTAGGGACAATGCGAGCAACTGAAAGTCTAGAAAAAATGCATAGCATAATAAAAAATGCACATTATGTAGGAATCAACCACATAGAAACAGCGCCTACTTATGGTGATGCCGAATCACTTATTGGAAAATCAATAATAAAACTAGAATCAGAAGACAACATACCAGAAAAAAACTGGGTGATTACTACCAAAGTTTTACCAAAGGGTGATTTTAACTTTTTAAAAAATAATTTTAAAAACTCTCTTAAAAATTTAAATCGCGAGAAAATTAATAATCTTGCAATTCATGGATTGAACTTAAAAAAACATCTAGACTGGGTTCTAACTGGAGAAGGTAAGAAATTCATATCTTGGATACTTGAGAAGGAACTAGTTGATCAAGTTGGTTTTAGTTCGCACGGAAGTTATTCACTAATTAAAGATGCAATTAACTGTGAAGTTTTTAGTTTTTGTAGTCTACATTTACATTATTTTGATCAATCTAAAATTACTTTGGCTGAAGAAGCCATAAAAAAAGGTATGGGAGTATTAGCAATATCGCCTGCTGATAAAGGCGGTAGATTATATTCCCCAAGTGATATTTTGTTAGAGGCCTCTAAGCCTTTTCATCCATTAGAATTAGCCTATCGATTTCTGCTAGCAAAAGGCATTACAACTTTGTCATTGGGGGCGACAAACAAAAAAGATTTTGAATTTGCACATAAACTTAGAAACTCCTTCGAGAAGCTAACAAAACTTGAAAAAAGCGCCCTGAATAAAATTGAGGAAGTTGCTAATGAAAGATTAAAGTCAACCAAATGTGAACAATGCAGATGTTGTCTTCCATGCCCAAATGAAATACCTATTCCAGAAATACTTCGTTTAAGGAATATATCTATTGGTTATGGCCAATTAGAATTTTCAAAAGAAAGATATAATTTAATAGGAAAAGCTGGCCACTGGTGGGAAGAAAAAAATTCCTCATTTTGTCAAGAATGCAATGAATGTGTTCCTAAATGTCCTAGTAAATTAGATATACCAAATTTATTGAAGCAAACCCATAATTTATTAATTGAAACTCCGACTAAAAGATTATGGGGTTAAAGACTCATTCCATAAATTTTTAAGATTAATTTTTTGTTCATTTGTTAGGACAGGCAAAGACCAACTATTTTCCCAACATTTCTCAGAAGGCCCTGAGATGGGGAACATATCAGATTTATATTTACTTTGTAAATAATCACTATTGAATGGTAGATACCAACCTTGGCTTACTAATTTATCTACTATTGATTTATTTTCTAAAGATTTAATCCATTTAATTAATGTTGCATTATTTAGATTTGATCGACTAAGTAGAAAATGCCACATCAAAGGTACGCCTTGGCTTGGGAAAACTAAAGAAAGCCTTGGATCTATTTTTAAATATTTTGAGCAGAGACTATAAGGAACTATTGCAACACAAGCATCAGAATTAATTAACCAATTGAGCATATTTTTATCATTAAATAACATTGCTTGGCTTTTGAGTTTTTTTAAAGAATTAGATGAATTAATTTTTTGAGCAATTGACAATATTATTCTAGGACTTTGTGGAAAAATAATTTTCCCAGTTAATTTTTTAGAAAGAAGAAAATCCCAAGAAATTCTGGCTGAATTAATTAATTCTTTATTATTTTTTATGATAATTGTATAAGGTACTACTCCAATAGGAAATAATTTACTTTTCTGATTTTGATTAAAACTTCCCAAAAAATCTATCGATCTCTTATCCAAATTTTCGATCAATGGAAATTCATTTGTTTTTTCAAATTCTGCAAAATCTATACTAGTGATCCATCCATCGTTTATTAAGGTAAAGTCAGAATTGAAAATTGTGTTTCTATTTTTTTGTAGCTGGATACTTTCAAAATTAATTTTTTCCTGCTTCCAATCTTTTGGAATCGTATCTTTAAAAGATTCTGGATAAAAAGAATTTTGAAGTGCAATTCTTACTTTATTAGGAATATTACTGCAAGAGTTTAATAGAAATAAAATCGAAAGCTTACCACAATCTAAAAATTCTCTTCTGGTTGCAAATTTTGAAAACATTCAGCAATCCTTCTCTAAAGAAATTTGACCTAGGACTTTCATCATTTCTAGATTTTGTTGACATAATGAAACTATTTCTTCATTTTTAAATCCATCTAAGAAAGCAAGCAATGATATTCCACCAGCACCTACACCTTCTTTTACATGACCTAATTCATAATCCTTCAATTCTTTGTATTTTGAAGATTTGAAATTTAAAGGACTTGCTAAACCCAATAATTTGACATCATATTTTTTATTAATTAGATTTAATAAATCAATTAGAGTATCATCTTTCACAAGCCACCCAGTTGTCGCAATAAAAACTTCTTCAAAAAAGTCATCTTCAGTTTTCACATCTAAGAATTCTAATACAAGCAAAATGATCGCTAACATCTGACTTCCGCCAGACAATATGACAGGTTGTTTTGCTAACCTAGCACCAATCAATAGACCCATTGAGAAAGCTTGGAAAGGATCACCTACCGCCGCGATAACATCAAAAGAGTCGAAATCAGTCTTGAGATTTGCATTTAAAAGTCCTTTTTGAACTACTTTTCTTCTTAGTTCTCTTGGAGCTTTAAATAAACTACTCCCTACTAAATTAGACACCTGCAAACCAAAAGCTTCCATTACGGCTTGAGCAGTTGTGGTGCCCCCTGGTACAGATTCAGAAATTAAGATAGGTTGTTTTGAGGATTTTCCTATTCCAAGACCTCTTTCATAGAGATTTGTAACTCTCTCTTTGGACATAGATTTACCAGTAGTAAGACAATTTGATGGACCTAAATCTCTATCTTCTACAACCAAATGATTAAAATAAGGATTTACTCCTATTCCCAGAGGAACAATTACTGGATAAATATTTATGAGCTTTGAACAAACATGACTTATTAAGGCAGGAGTTACTCCTGCATTCAGGAGAGGCAATTTATATTTATGATCTTTTGAAGCACCCTTAAGCAAAAATTCGGCATCTGCGAGGGCGGTTCTTCTCCTTGATTTTGCATTAATACCTGCAGCGGAAATTCCAGGAATTTGAGATGTATTAGTTCCTGCAATTACAAGAAATATTTTAAAATTATTTATATTATTTTTCAGTATTTCTATCTTATTAAGTTGATTTTTTTTGTTGGATGCATTACCAAAAAAATTTATCCCTAATTCTGTACTGTACATTCTTACTTTATTTAATTATTTAAATTAACTAAGCTATTTAATATTCTTGGAGGATCTGGGATAGTTAATTTAAATCTGGGAAACAGAGAATAGGCAACTACATGTACTGTTAAAACATAAACTATTTCTTGAAAAATTATTAATAAAATTGCACCTAATTGGATACTCAAAATTGAGGGAGAAAGAGGTAAATTAAATAATCCAATCAACTTTTCTATTAAACCATAACTCGCTCTAGTTATTAACACCCAAAGATTATCTCCAACCAACGTAGATAATGCTATTACTCGTAGTAAGAAGCCAAGGGTTCCAATAACAACTCCTACAGTTAAACTGAGTTTCCAACTCTTTTCTTTAAACCAACACCAACCTAACCAAAAAGCCAAGATCCCATAAGGAAATAAAAATAAAGTTCCTCTAACAGGACCCATAATTATGAATAAAAGTAGAAATTGTATTAAGAGTCCTTCCAATGCAATTTTAGTTCCTCTTCTCAAGTGCAACAAGATCATTGGGAGGGGTAAAATCAACCTTAATAAAGCCCCCCCTATGGGCAAATAATATAGTGCTACCCATAATAAAGATGAAAGAGATGCTAAATATGAGGTCTCTACAATATTTAAAGCTTCAGTTTTTGTTTTTATTTTCATTTTTTATTAAATATTTTTAATTAATTTTTATTCATATTTTTTTTTGAATCTAAGATACGTTCAATCTTTTCTATTTCAAAATTTACCTCAGAATTACTTAATATGGAACTTAACGCTTCAGTGGGGTCTTTGGGATCTACATCTTTTAAGATAAATATTATTTTGTAAGATTGAAGCTCAATTTTTCTTTTTTTTGAAAGATTCTTAATTTTGTTATTTTTTTGTTTTGGTAACTTTTTTAAATTTATTTCTTTTTGATTTTCTTGAACACTTTTTGGCTTTTCTACTTTTTTTATTTTTTTATTTTTTATACCATTAATTTCTTTGTTTTCTTTTTCTACAATTTTTTTATTTACTAAATTATTTTGTAAATCTTTATTTTGGCTTGTTTTTTCTAAATCATTAAAACTACTTTCAAGAAAATTTCCAATCCTCCCTCCAGAGCAAGATTGCAAGAAAATTAAAAAAATTAATAAAAAAAATTCTTTTTTTTTTAAAATCATATTTTTTTCTAACTTTTCTTTTTCCTTGTAGCTTTTTTATTACTTATTTTTGTTTTTTTTAAAATGGAGCCTTTTTTATCTTTTAGTTTTTCTTCTAAAAGAGATAAAGCATCATCTATGGTTAATGTTTCTAAATCAGTATCTTTGGCAATTGAAACATTAGTTTTGCCACATTTTAAATAGACCCCATATCTTCCATTTAATATTTGGATTTTTTCCTTAAATTCTTTAGGTTTTCCAAAGTCTTTAATTACCTCTTGACCGCCTCTACCCATTTTTGGCATCGCAAGAATTTCTAATGCTCGTTTTATATCAACTTTAAAAACATCATCCTCTTTCTTTAAGGATCTGTTTTCAGATTCATTTTCATTTTTAATCCATTTAATGTAAGGTCCAAATCTTCCTCTATCAGCCTCAACAAAACCTCCTTCAGGATGAACTCCTAACAATCTCGGCAAACTTAAAAGTAAAAGAGCCTCATCTAGAGTTAGATCATCAGTTTTCAACTCTTTAGGTAATGAAGCTCTTCTTGGTTTAGCTTTATCTTGATCATTATTTCCCAATTGTACGTAAGGTCCATAAGGGCCAAACCTTAAAAAGACTTTTTCCCCAGTTTTTGGATCAGTTCCAAGATCTGATGGACCACTTAAAATTTGATCAACTTGCTTTATGTCCAAATCTCCAGGAGTTATATCCATTGGAAGATTACCTTTCGCCTGAATTTCATTACCAGATTCATCAATTTTTGTACCCTCTAGCCAAGGACCGTTAGAGCCTATTCTGACGACGCAAGGAAGGTCTTCGAAATCAACTTGTCTATAAGCTTTACCATCAATATCACCCTCTGTTTTCTGAACTTTTACCTCAAGACCATTTTTACCTTTATAGAAAGTCTCGAGGTATGGTAGCCACTCAAGATTGCCTGAAGATATTTCATCCAATGAAGACTCCATTTTTGCAGTAAAAGTAGTATCAACCAGATCAGGAAAATGTTCTTCTAATAGAGCGGTAACAGCAAAAGCTGTAAACGTTGGAGCCAAAGTATTTGAAGATATATTTGCATAACCTCTGTCCACAATTGTCCCAATAATGCTCGCATAGGTAGAAGGTCTTCCAATCCCTTCTTTTTCAAGAACTTTAACTAATGCCGCCTCACTATATCTTGCAGGCGGTTTGGTTTCATGAAAAGTAGATTCCTTTTTAGTAACTTCAAGACTTGTTCCAGTTGTTAGGTTTGGGAGAATGATTTCTTGTTGTTCAAGGGATGAACTTGGGTCATCACTTCCCTCGACATAAGCTCTGAAGAATCCTGCGAAATCAATACTTTTTCCGCTCGATTTAAATAATCCATCCCCAACACTAATTTCAGCATTAATCATTGTTAGCCTAGCTTCAGCCATTTGACTAGCTACAGTTCTTTTCCAAATTAAATCATAAAGAGATAAGTCTCTACCAGTCAGATTGGTTTCCTTTGGTGTTTTAAATACCTCACCTGCAGGCCTAATAGCTTCGTGTGCTTCTTGAGCATTTCTCGCAGTTGAATTAAATTGTCTTGGTGAATTAGATAAATATTCTTTTCCATACATAGAACTGACACATTCTCTAGCAGCTCTTGTAGCTTGTTCGGAAAGATGAACTGAATCAGTCCTCATATACGTTATGAAACCTCTCTCATACAGCCCTTGTGCACATCTCATAGTTTCCCTTGCAGACAGACGAAGCTTTCTGTTTGCTTCTTGTTGCAATGTACTGGTTGTAAATGGAGGAACTGGCTTACGAGTGGATGGTTTTTTTTCGATTTTTGAGACTAACCAATCCTCGGAGGAAAAAGTCTTCAATAAATCATTTACTTTATCTTCTCCAATTATTAGAGATTTATTTCCTTGTTTTAATTTGCCGGTCTGTTCATCAAAATCGGAACCATTAGAAATTCTTTGACCCTTTAAGCTAAACAATTTAGATTCGAAAGTAACATTATCTTTTACTAGGGAAGCTTTAATCCCCCAGTAACTAGCATTTTTAAAGGATCTTCTTTCTCTCTCTCTTCTAACAAGAAGTCTTACAGAAACTGATTGAACACGACCTGCAGATAATCTGGGGGCTACCTTCTTCCAAAGTAAAGGAGATAATTCATATCCAAAAAGCCTGTCCAAGATTCTTCTAGTTTCTTGAGCCTGAACAAGTTCCATATCAATTTCTCTTGTTTGATCTAAAGCTTTATTAATTGCCTTTTTTGTAATTTCATGAAAAACCATTCTCTTAGTTGGTATTTTAGGCTTCAGTATTTGGAGAAGATGCCAGCTAATACTCTCTCCTTCTCTATCTTCATCAGTTGCCAGTAATAGTTGGTTAGCACCTTTCAAAGCATCTTTCAGCTCTTTAACAACCTTTTTCTTATCTTTTGGAACTATATAAAGTGGTTCAAAATCTTCCGTTGTATTTACTCCTATCCTTGACCATTTTTCCTTTTTGACTGCAGCAGGGATTTCAGCCGCCCCTTTTGGAAGATCTCTTACATGTCCCATTGAAGCAAGAACTTCATAATTAGAAGGCAAAAACTTTCTTATAGTTTTTGCTTTGGTGGGACTTTCAACAATAACTAGTGTGTGATCCAAGGTTTATTTCAAAAATTGGTGTTTTTGTTCAGTTAGGGCATATTATGATTATTTGAAACTTTTTCAAGTAATATCTCTTGAAAATTTCAAAAATCATACCCACAAATTATAATCAAGTTAAGATTAACTCTTTGACCATTACAATCAATCATCTAATTTAATCCTATTTAATAAAGTGCCCAACGAAATCTTTACAATTAATTTAAATGCTCAAGCCATCATTCCAGAGGCTTTTATCTTACTAGGTATTGTTGGAACTCTTCTTGTAGATTTAGCAGGAGAAAAAACTGCATCAAAGTGGGCACCAATAATTTGCTATTTATCAATCGGCAGTTCTCTATTAAGTTTAGCCTTGCAATGGAGTAATCCAGTAAATAGTGCATTTCTTGGGTCCTTTAATTCAGATAATTTGGCAATCGCATTTAGAGCAATAATAGCTTTATCAACTTTAGTTTCTTTACTCATAAGCTGGCGTTATACAGAACAAAGTGGGAGCCCAATTGGGGAGTTCGCGGCGATAGTTCTTTCGGCAACTCTTGGGGCAATGCTTTTGTGTGGATCTACTGACCTTATTAGTGTATTTATATCTCTTGAAACTTTATCTGTAGCGAGCTATTTACTTTCTGGATATCTCAAGAGAGATCCAAGGAGTTCAGAAGCAGCTTTAAAATACTTGCTAGTTGGGTCAGCTGCTGCTGCAGTCTATTTGTATGGTTCCTCTTTTCTTTATGGATTAAGTGGTTCAACGAACTTAGCAACAATTGGTTTAGAGATTATCAACAAGCCATCATTCATTACTTCTTTAGCTCTTGTATTTGTCTTATCGACTGTTGCATTTAAAATAGCTGCCGTACCCTTTCATCAATGGACGCCTGATGTATATGAGGGATCACCTACACCTGTAGTAGCTTTTTTATCTGTTGGTTCAAAAACAGCAGGGTTTGCATTTGCAATAAGAATTTTAAGCACTACTTTCTCTTCTTTCGATGAGGAGTGGAAACTTTTATTTACTATTTTGGCCATCTTGAGCATGGTTCTAGGAAATGTAGTAGCTCTAGCTCAAACCTCAATGAAGAGGATGCTAGCTTACAGTTCTATTGGACAAGCCGGATTTGTAATGATTGGAATAGTATCTGGTACACAAGATGGTTTATCAGCTGCTGTTTTATATTTGGCTGCGTATTTGTTTATGAATTTAGGTGCATTTTCATGTGTAATACTTTTCTCACTAAGAACCGGTTCTGACAGAATTATTGATTACTCAGGACTTTACCAAAAAGATCCTCTGATTACATTAGGCTTGAGCCTTTGTCTTCTATCACTTGGAGGTTTACCTCCAATGTTAGGATTTTTTGGGAAAATATATTTGTTCTTTGCAGGTTGGGCAAATCATCAATATTTGTTAGTGATCGTTGGATTGGTAACTTCAGTTATATCTATTTATTACTACATTTCAGTGATAAAAATGATGGTAGTTAAAGAACCGCAGGAAGCTTCTGAAATAGTCAAATCATATCCTGAAATTAATTGGGGAATTGTAGGATTGCCTCCCTTGAGAGTTGCGCTTTATACTTGCGTAGCGGTAACTGCTCTTGGAGGAATCCTATCTAATCCTCTTTTTAAATTAGCTAACACAGCAGTTTCAGAAACTCCTTTCTTACAAGATATTATTGCTACAGCAAACAATATTTCCTAGAAGAATTTCCCAATAAATGTCTAAGAAAGTCGCAAGTTTAGAAAGCATATCTAAAACATATGGGAAGGATGATCTAACTGTTAAAGCCTTAGATTGCATAAACTTAGAAATTTATAAAGGTGATTATTTAGCTGTAATGGGCGCTAGTGGCTCAGGCAAAAGTACTGCTATGAATATTATTGGATGTCTAGATAGACCATCTGAAGGTGTTTATAAATTAAATGGTATCCCTGTTGAGAATTTATCTGATGATGAGCTAGCAGAAATACGTAATCAAAAATTAGGGTTCGTTTTTCAACAATTTCATCTTCTTTCAGACGCAACTGCGCTTGAAAACGTAATTTTACCTATGATTTATGCTGGTATAGAACCTGAGCAAAGATTAGAGCGAGGTAAGAATGCCTTAAAAAAAGTTGGCCTTTCACAAAGAATGAATAATCGCCCGAACCAATTATCCGGAGGACAACAACAAAGAGTGGCTATTGCGAGGGCTATTATAAATAATCCTGCAATATTGTTAGCAGACGAACCTACTGGAGCACTAGATTCAAAAACCACTGAAGATGTACTAGATCTTTTTGACAAACTGCATGAATCTGGAATAACTATAGTTTTAGTTACGCACGAAGATGAAGTTGCAAATCGTGCAAAAAAAATAGCCAAATTTAAGGATGGAAAAATAGTTGAATTAAAAGTTAATTAAATTCAGAACCTTCTAAGTACTTTCAGTTGAGTTTCATTTTCAATTCTTAAATTCCCATTCGAATCAATATCTTTAATTTTCCATGTATTAGGACAAAAACCACAAGGTAAAAATTTTTTAGTGAGTAACTTATTTGCCGATTTGATCACATATTCTTTTTTGTTATTACATTCAACTGAATCATGAAAAGCTTTAAGAACTTTGGCCGTCCAATAATATTGATTAATATTTTTGGTTTGAAGTACTTTTGATAATGAAATACCTTCTGATGGAGTGTAATTTAAAACATTCATTCCAAGACCTATTCTTACATAAATAATTTCCTTGCCTCTAGTTATCACCCTTGGTAAAAATCCAATCAACTTTTTTGACCCAAAGAAAATATCATTTGGCCATTTCAAACAAACATTTATATTTTCTTCTCTAAGCATTTCACATATCTTAATTCCTAAAGACAAATTAAATATTTGGCTTGTAAATTCTTTTGAAAATATTGGGTAAGCTGCACTTAACCAAATCCCTCCTTTTGGAGAAACCCAAGTTTTTGAGTTTTGACCAAATCCTGAGAACTGTTCTCTTGCTATTATCGCTATCGGCTGGTTTCTCTTTATTTCAGAATGTCCAAGCAAATTTGTTAGCTCATTTTCAGTACTTTTGCATTTTATTTTGTACTGAAGACTCCAACTTGGATATTGACCCTGAATTTTTTTTAAATAAAAAACTGTCTTAGCTGCAGATCCAATAACTTTCACAAATTCTTTATTAAAACAACGAGCATCTTTTTGAAGATTAGATTAACTTTAGTCTTAATAAGTAAATTTTACAAATTGGATAAAAAGTATTTCCCAATAGTGAATAGAAGGAATCCACATCTATTAAAAAATTGTCTTGATAATTTCAAAAAATCATGGGAAGACTTAGATAAACTTTCTAAAATCAACGAAAACTGGAAGGACTTAATCGGTTTGGAACTATTTCAAGAATGCACACCAATAAATATTGAAAAAAAAATACTTACTATTGCAGTAAATCATCCACAATGGCGCCAAGCTTTAATCTACAACAAGCATAAATTAAAAGAGAGAATAGAGAAAATTGGAATAACTTTGAATGAAATAAAAATTATACAAAATTATGAAATTAAAAATAAAAATATTAAATCTACTAATGCAAAGATAGTTTGGGCAAAGCATCCAAGCAGAATCGATCAAAATAATATGTGCATTTGTACTCTCTGCAATTCCCCAACTCCGGAGGGCGAAATGAAAAGATGGGGAAAGTGCTCTTTTTGTTGGAGAAAAATAAATAACTAAATTTATTATTTAGTTAAAATTAGTATTCCCATTTGCCCCCCCCAAATAGTTCTGTATTCAGCTTTTTTAAATCCAACTTCTCTAGCAATTTTTATAAGCTCATTTTTCTTTGGAAAATTTCTAATACTTTGTTCAATATATGCGTATTCTGGACTTAAATTAAAAAGCCGCGAAATCGGCACTACAATTAGTCTCAAATATAATTTCTGAAAAATATTAGACAGAGAATTTTTTGTTGAGTGATTAAAATCCAGAAATCCTGCCCTTCCTTTATCCTTCAAAAGATAAAAAACTTTTTTTATTCCTTCTTCGACATTATTCAAGTTTCTTAGTCCATAGGACATGCAAATCCCATCAAAATTTTTTGAATAATCATTAAGTTCTAAAACATCTTTAATTTCCCACTTAATGAATTTATTTCTTTTTAGATCTGATTTTTTCTTCGCAATATTTAGGATATCCTTGGCACTGTCAATCCCAATAATTGAGCCTCTTGGACTTACTCTCTCAGAAATTAAGAATGATAAATCTCCCGTTCCACAGCATAAGTCAGCCCAATCTTCACCATTCAAGGGTTCTAATAAATTAACTAATTTCCTTTTCCATAATCTGTGCAGTCCAAAACTTAATAAATTATTTAAAAAGTCATATTTATAAGAAATTTTATTGAATATATTTTTGACTTCGATAGTTTTTGTGAATTTCATTTTTAAATTTTAAAGTACTTTCTTTTTGGGATAAATTTAAATTTTCATTCATATGGTCTTATTGGAAGATTTTTTTCGAGAAGGAAAGTTTTTATTTCTTTTAAAGTAAGTTGCCTATCATGAAGTAATGATGCCAAAAGTGCTGCTGATGCCTTACCTTCTTTAAAAACATCAAATATATCTTCTAGAGAGCCTGCTCCTCCAGAGGCAATTACTGGGATGTTAACAATATTGGCAACGGATTCTGTCAAATTTAAATCATATCCATTCTGCGTTCCATCACCATCCATTGAAGTTAGCAATATTTCCCCCGCACCTAATTCCTCAACTTTCTTTGCCCAACTTAATACATCTATTCCAGTATTTTCTCGCCCTCCTTTTACATATACCTCCCATTCATCAACCGCATTAACTTTTCTTCTAGCATCAATTGCTATCACGATGCATTGAGTACCAAATTCTCTAGAACTTTTAGAAATTAATTTAGGATTTCTAACAGCTGAGGAATTCAAGCTCACTTTATCTGCGCCCGCTCTTAAAAGATCATTAATAGAAGGAACAGAATCTATACCTCCACCTACCGTAAAAGGGATTTTTACTGATTTTGCAGTTCTAGAAACAAGGTCAACTAATGTATTCCTATTTTCGACACTTGCTCTAATATCTAAAAATACTAGTTCATCTGCACCTTCATCAGAATATCTACAAGCCAATTCAACAGGATCACCTGAGTCTCGCAAGTTAACAAAATTCACACCTTTTACCACTCTGCCATTGGCGACATCTAAACAAGGAATTAAACGAAGAGCTACCATTTTAGTAAAAATTGTCCAAATGCTGTTAATCTTGCATAATAGCTTCCATTTTACCTCTTATGGCTGAAACAAAATTATTACCTAAAATCGGTAGTAAAATTAAAATTAACATTAACAAAGTAAAAGATAGATTACCAGCGAAATTAATTGATCAAATATCCTCTAATCCGAAAGCCGTAATAACAGGCTATAAAATGACAGACGGCAGGAGTATTGGCATCACCGCAAAATTTCAGAATGGTGAGCAAAATTGGTTTTTCCCAGAAGAAATTGAGAAAGGTTAAAGAGTAAAGTGAATGATCCAAAACAATTATTAGGAATCAAGGGTGCATCTGAAACTTCAAGTATATGGAAACTTCGTATACAGTTAATGAAACCCATAACTTGGATACCTTTAATATGGGGCGTTATTTGTGGAGCAGCTGCAAGTGGAAATTTTGAATGGACATTTAGTAATGTTTTAGCTTCACTAGCATGCATGTTAATGAGCGGGCCACTACTGGCAGGTTATACGCAAACTATAAATGATTTTTTTGATAAAGAAATTGATGCAATTAACGAACCCAATAGACCAATTCCTTCTGGAAAAATTTCAATTAAAGATGTAAAAATTCAAATCTGGGTATTACTTGTTGCAGGTTTAATTGTTGCTTTTCTTTTAGATTTATATGCTAAACATAACTTTCCCTCAGTCTTACTTTTAGCATTAGGTGGATCTTTTGTTAGCTATATATATTCTGCCCCACCTCTAAAATTAAAACAAAATGGTTGGCTTGGGAATTATGCATTAGGTGCTTCGTATATAGCTTTGCCTTGGTGGGCAGGACAAGCCTTATTTGGGAAATTAACTATTGTTACGGCATTACTAACACTTGCTTATAGCCTTTCTGGACTTGGTATTGCTGTTATTAATGATTTCAAAAGCGTTGAAGGAGACTCAAAGCTTGGCTTGAATTCTTTACCAGTAGTATTTGGAATAAAAAATGCAAGTAGAATAAGTGCAGGACTAATTGACATTTTTCAATTAGCAATGGTTGTAGTATTAGTCATTATTGGTCAACATTTAGCATCTGTAATTTTGGTTTTATTGGTAATTCCACAAATTACATTTCAAGATATGTGGTTACTAAGAGATCCTCTAAAGTTTGATGTCAAATATCAAGCAAGTGCTCAACCATTCCTTATAACTGGGATGTTAGTTACAGCTTTAGCGATAGGACATAGTTTCTTAGTTGCTTGAGGTGCAAAAGATTAAATCCAAATCTTTTGTTTTAATAATTCCAATATTAATTTTGTCGGGAATATCTTTTTATATATTTAATCTAATATTTACTACATTGAATTTTGAAGTATCTAAAAATAAGAGATCTAGTGCAACCAAATATTCTTATATAATATATTCTTCTGATAATAAGATATTAAGCAAATTAAGCCGCAAATTTGAGATAGATAACAATAAACAAAAAATACCTTTTTTTCTTAAACATTCTTTTATATCTGCGGAAGATAAAAGATTTTATAAACATAATGGAATAGATTTAAAAAGCATTTCACGTGCCCTTTTTCAAAATATTAGAAGTGGTTATGTTAAAGAGGGAGGAAGTACGATTACTCAACAAGTTGCTAGATTACTTTTTCTAAATAATGATTTAAGTATTCAAAGAAAGCTCAAAGAACTATTTATATCACTCATACTTGAATATAGATATGAAAAAAATCAAATTTTAAAATTATATTTAAATAATATTTACCTAGGATCAGGAGCATTCGGGGTTAATGAGGCTTCTCAAGTTTATTTTGGAAAATTTATAGAAGAATTGACATTATCAGAGATGGCCTTAATTGCAGGATTGGCTCCAGCTCCATCAATTTATTCACCTTATCAAAATATAGAACTAGCTATTAAAAATAGAAATAAAGTTCTTGAATCAATGTATATTGATGGATATATTTCTCTTACAAATAAGAATAAGGCTATTAAAGAGAAAGTTAACTTAAATTATCAAAAGGCATATAGTCTTTTAGATGATAAATTACTAATAAATTTTATTCTCCAGGAAACAGATAAAAAAATTGAAAATAAAAATGATTATAAATTTTTAAGAATTAAATCTTCTATCAATAAAGATTGGCAAGAAAAAGCCCAAAAAATATCAAGATATGCTGGGCCTAAAGAACTTGAGTTTGCTCTTTTATCAATTGAATCAAACACAGGACTAATCAGGACAATGATAACCAGCAAAAATCCTTCAATTAATGAATATAATAGAGTCACTACATCCGTAAGACCTTTAGGTTCTACTTTTAAAATAATTCCTTATGCTGCTGCATTTATAGAGGGTATAAAATTAAGAGATAAATTTGAAGACTTACCAAGATGCTGGGAAAGTTATTGCCCAAAAAATTTTTCAGAAGAGTATAGAGGTTCAATATCTTTGATTGAATCATTTAAAAGTTCATCCAATATAGTGCCAATATCAATAACAAAAAAAATCGGCTTAAAAAATATTATTAATCTAGCGAATTCATTTGGCCTAGGTTATGAGCAAAAGTTTGAGGAATTCCCATCATTAGCTATTGGCTCCTACGGAGATAATCTTTTAAATATTACAAAAGCATATTCTGCAATAAATAATAATGGGAAGATTCAAAGCACTAGCATCTTAGAAAAAATAGAGTCATTTAATAAACAACCTATTTGGGAAAACAAATCTATTTCCAAGAAAATATTAGATTTAAAAGTAAACAAACAAATAAATAAACTTCTTGAAAAATCTGTAAAAGAAGGCACTTCTAAAGCAGCCTTTATAAAAGGAAAGAAAATTTATGGGAAAACAGGAACATCTGATGGAAATAAAGATCTTTGGTTTATTGGTTCACTTGATAACCTTACAACAGGTATTTGGATAGGTTACGACAATAACAAAGAATCTGAATTATCTAGTGGAAATGCAGCTTATTTGTGGAAGAAATTTATAACTGAAATTTATAAAATACCAATTAAATAATAAATTATATTTTTAAGATTTATAAGAAATTATTGCAGAATAAAATCCATCCCCTGGATAGTTTAAGCTAGGTAAAATTTGCTTTTGGCTAACCAATTTTAAAACTTTGTTTTTTTCAATAAATCTTTCAATTAATAGATTATTTTCATAGGGACAAATAGTACAAGTGGAATAAACTAAAGTTCCATTTTTTTTCAAAAGAGGAAAAATATTCTCCAATAGTTTTTCCTGCAATAAAGTTAAAGATTTTATTTTTTCTTTACTTAAAGACCATCTAGAATCTGGATTCCTAGAGAGAGTTCCAATCCCAGAACATGGAGCATCTAACAAAATCTTATCAAAATAAGACATAAACTCTGGATTTAATTCAATCAAACTTCTTGCATCAGCCCTGAGTGTATTTACAGATTTCAAATTTAACCTTTCTAAATTTGATTGAAGTATTTTCAATCTTTTTGCTGATCTATCTACAGCCAGGATTTCAGCACTATCATTTGTTAATTCTGCTAGGTGGGTAGACTTACTTCCTGGAGCTGCACAAGCATCTAAAATTTTTTCACCTTCTTTTGGATTTAAGAGTGGTGCTATCCACTGAGAAGACCTATCTTGAATTGTCCAAAGTCCATCACTATATCCTGGTAAATTTTTAATAGATCTTGGATTAGATTTTAAAGTAATTCCATTATTTATTTCTTTAATAATTTCTGCATCAATTTTATTTTCATGAAGAACTTTCAAAAATTTATCTAAATCAGTTTTTAGTGGATTAATTCTCAAATCAATTGAAGGTTTTTTATTAAATGCCTTTACTATATTTTCACCCTTGCTATTGCCTAACCATTTATAAAGATCATTTACAAGCCATAATGGCAATGACTCAAGATAGGAAATTCTTTCTTTTTTATCAGAAGATAATTTTGGAAAAATTTCATGTTTTAATTTTCTAGATGCATTCCTCAATATCGCATTAACAGTTCCTGCCAAACCGTTTAAATCTGTTTTTTTAGCTACTTCTACAGTGGTTGAAATAGCAGCAGGAAATGGAATTTTATCCATTTTTAATAGTTGATATAAACCTATATGTAAAAGCCATCTTAATTTTGGAGGCTGCTTTTTATGAGTTATTTTTGATGTATGATCCACCCAAAGATCAAGAAATTTTCTATACCTTATACATCCAAAAGACAATTCAGTAATAAAAGCAATATCAAGAGGATTAAATTGATAATTTTTTAAAACCTTATCAAGAGCATGATCAGAAAAATCACCAGAACTAACTTTTAATAAAATTTCCCAAGATGCTTTCCTTTGTAAATATCCAATACTCAAAATATAAATTTATTTTTAAAGATAACTTTAATATACAAAAAATTTAAAAATTTAAACTATTTTTTCAATTGAGGAATTTAACCAAATAAAACCTAATATAGATATAAGTGTTAGATTAAATCCTAAAAAAAGAAAGATATTTAAAGAGTCAATTCTTTCCCGAAAAAATAATTTTTTCTCTACTTTATACTTCATTAATAAAATAAAACTTAATCAAGCATTTAAACGACAACCTATATTTATAGATCCTGCATCAAGCATTCTTCCTAATTTTATTGCTACAGATTCCTCCAACCTTGTGAAGTTAGATTGATGAGTAGTTATCCAATCTAATTCAGAAAAAGTGATAATACCCGTAGAATTACTTTTCAAAAAAAGTGTTCCAATTTCCATTAGATAAATCTTATTTTTACTAAGTTAACATCAGCCTGTAATATTCCGTCATAATATAATATTCTTTTAATTTTTTAAAACCTACAGTAGGTTATTACTCTTAATTTATTGAATATCTTTTAAAAATTTATCGGCCGTTTTTAAGTGATTATTTAATTTTTCCTCTGACATTTTATCGAGATTTCTCGTTAACATTGCCAGACGATATTGCTTTCTAAAAAAGCTTTCATTATCTTTAATAAATTTCCAAAATAAGCCATCCCATATTTCACACCATGGGCCACTTTTAAAATTAGACATTTTTTTTACATAATTGGAGCTTGATATATATGGTTTTGTTGAAAAAATACCTCCATCACTAAACTGACTCATTCCGTAAACATTTGGGACCATAACCCAATCATAGGAATCAATAAACATTTCCATAAACCATTTATAAACCTGATTGGGATGAATTCTGCATAGAAGCATGAAGTTACCAATAATCATTAACCTCTCAATATGGTGACAATAACCATATTTAATAATATTTTTTATAACATTGTCTACTGGTTCAATACCTGTATTTCCTTGATAAAAAGATTCTGGAATTGGCTTATCTTCAAAATTCCAAAAATTACTGTTTCGCATCTTTGTTCCATACTTTTTATAGACAAGGCAAATAAATTCTCTCCATCCAATAATTTGACGAATAAAACCCTCTAAAGAGTTAATAGGAACATTATTATTTTTTGCAAAAAGTACTGCTTTATTTACTACTACATCTGGAGTTAATAAGCCGCTATTTAAAATAGGCGAAAGTAAACTATGCCATAAAAAAGAATTTTCTCTAGAAATAGCATCCTCATAATCTCCAAATAAGAAAAATCTATGTTTAAAAAAATCATTTAACCATTCATCTGCCTCATCAAAATTAGTTGGATATAAAAAGTTATCACTATCTCCAATAAACTCAATATCAAAATTGGCTAATGACCTTTCTGCATTAACTACAAATTTATTTTTTTGTAATTTGGGTGTATCAGGTATGCTTATTTTTTTGGGTAATTTTTTTCTATTCATTTCATCGAAACTCCATTTACCGCCTTCAGGTGTATCATCAGGATTAACTAATATCTTTTGGCTCTTTCTTTGATTCTCATAAAATCTACCCATTAGAGGTTTTTTTTTATTTGATGCAAATAACTCTTTTAAATCTTCACTGCTCATAAACATAGGAGAAGGCAAGATATTTAAAGCTAAATTATTATTTTTAACAAAATTATTAATCCTCTTCATTATTAAAAAATCATGAGGGTCAATAAGATTTATTTTCTGATATTTATCTTTAATAAATTCCAATAAGTAGTCAACAGTAGAAATATTATTCTTGTTTTCGATATATAAAACTTTAAAGCCAGATTTTTCTAAATAATTTTTATAAGCGCGCATAGATGCTCTATGAAAAACTAACTTATTTTTATGGTTAATTAATTTATGAAATTTATCATTTCCAAAAAATAATGAGTCTTCCAAAATCAAAATTTCACAATTTATTTTTAAGATTGGGCTTTCTCTAAAAAGTTGATTCGGAAAAATAATTGATACTTGTTTCATCTTTGCGACTTTCTATTACTGCATCTTTTTGAACAGTAGATAACATCATCCCAACAGTTTTTCCATTTTTTACGCCACTCGAACGGCCTATTGCAAACAGGACAAGTTTTAGTAGAAAGATTTTTCAAAATTTATAATTTTCTTTTATGAGTAGATTTAAATCTAGTTGAATCTTTAAGTGCCATATGTTTTGTATTTCTTCCCGAAACTCTATTTCTCCAGACTTTGAATGATTTGGGTTTAAGATTTTGACGCATAATTTTTATCGCATCTTCCTCTTTTAAACCAAATTGATACTCGATAGCTTCAAAGGGTGTTCTATCTTCCCAACACATTTCTATTATTCTGTCTATATCAATAATTTCCATATTTATTGTTCACATTGTGAGGTACAAAGTTTTTCAATATCGGATCTACCTGTAATTTGAAGTCTATATTTTGCCCAATATCTGTATACCAGTCTTAATATGGGAGATAAGAATTTAATCTTCAAAGGATAATAAACCCAACCTAAACCCACTAATTCATAAGAATATGCAAGTACATCTAGTCCTCTAATAATTTCACCATTTTCTATAATCCCATGCAAGTTTGACATAGCTTCTGAGTATGAGATGTCATTGAAAAGACTTTGATCATAATCCTTACTATTAATATCTATAAATGCAATTTGATTTAAGATATCTCTCTTTTTTAGAAAATTTGTTTCTCTCAAACAAAGTGGACAACCGCCATCGAATAAAAAAGTTAATTTATTTTTCATATTTTTATTCAAATATAGAAATTAAATAACCTTTTTGTGGGATAAAAATTCTTTTTTATAGTACAAGCTTTATAAAGCCTTAATAATTACCAGTTCTAATTCAATAAAATTGTATTATCTTAGTAATTAATAAGCCATTGATTAAGGGATACATCAATGGTTTAAAACTTTTTAAGATCAATCATCTAAAAGATGAACACCTTCTCCTACGTCAGGAGTAAATTTACAATATTTTTCAAAAACAAGTCCAACACCTCTCATTTTTTCTCCTAGTTCATCGTTAAATCTATTCCATTCTTCCGATTCACGATCAGGCAAATCCCACCCTTGTTTTTCTACCATACTTGTTATTACTGTATAGTCCCATTCTATGTATGCCATTGAGTTAATTCAAACTACCAAAATATTATAAACCAAGAGATTTAATAGGTAATCAATATTTTTTTAAATATAATTTAAAAGTGTGAAAAAAAATTATAAATGTCAATTTTGCCAAGAAGATTTGAACGAATCAAAAAAGTTTTAGATTGCAGAATGAAAAACTTGACTGTTTTAATTGAGGATGTCAATAAACCACATAATTTATCTGCGATATTAAGGACATGTGATGCAGCAGGAGTTTTCGAAGCAAATTTTATTAGCAAAACGAATGCCGTTAAGACTTTTAATAGTACTGCTCAAGGAAGTCAAAAATGGGTCAAACTAAAAAATCATGAAAACACTATCTCAGCAATATCTGATTTAAAGAATAAGGGTTTTAAATTATATGGAACGACTCTCAATAGTGAATCAGTCGATTATAGAAATTTTGATTATTCCCAAAAAACATGTTTTGTTTTAGGAGCAGAAAAATGGGGATTAAGTAATGAACTAATATCGATGGTTGATCAATCAATTTACATACCTATGAGAGGGATGGTTCAATCCTTGAATGTTTCTGTTGCTGCTTCCATCTTATTATTTGAAGCTATTCGCCAGAGAAAAAATAAAGATATTTTGCCCACTAGCGGAGAAGGTCTAAACATAGAGGAATATCAAAAGACATTGTTTGAGTGGTGTTACCCAGAATTAGCTAAAATGTATAAAAATTCAGCTAAAGAATATCCAAAGTTAAATGATCAAGGAGAATTAGTTTCTATTACAGAAAACTAAATTTAGTAAGTCTTTTGCCTATCAAAAATTTCTTCAAGATCCTCTCCTATAAAAGAAAGACCTAAAACTAAAAAAAACATTGCCAAACCAGGGAACAAAGCCGTCCACCATATACCGGTGGGTAAAGCGGCAAGAGCAAGATTTAAATCACTTCCCCACTCTGGGACATCTGCAGGAACACCAAGACCTAAAAATCCTAAACTTCCTAAAACCAAAACAGCATCCGCAGCATTTAAGGTAAGCAGAATAGGCAAAGGAGTTATTACATTTGGGAGTATATATTTAAAAATAATTGTTTTAACATCAGCGCCTGAGACTTTTGCTGCCTCAACATAAGTTTCGGATTTAACCAATATTGTCTGATTTCTAATTAATCTAAAATATTGAGGCGAGTAAACAATACACAACGCCAAAGCCGCATTAAGAATTCCCTTACCCAAAACAAAAGCTACAACTACTGAGAGCAAAATTACAGGTATTGAAAAAATAGTATCCATTATTATGGATAAGCATTTATCAAAAAAACCGCCAAAATATCCACTCAATAATCCCAATGGCAAACCCAAACTTAATGAAAAAAGAATAGCTAAGAAAACAATTTCTATCGCTAAGGATGATCCTTGCAAAGTTCTTAAGCAAACATCTCTTCCTAATCTATCTGTACCACAGAAATGATTAAGTGAAGGAGGGGCAAAGATATCGTTGCTTAACATTGAGAATGAAAACCCAAAAAAATTATTGACCTCTAAAAATTTCATTATTAAAACAATAAGAAGATAAAAAAATACAATTAAGAATCCTGCTTTTCTGATATTCGCGCCGACACGATTAAATGAGTTAATATCCAAAATCTTTTTTACAGATATGACTAAAATATACCCAATTCTTTAAAAAAAAATAGCTATTAATTTTAAATTTAAAAGAATTACTGATTTAATTTCAGGACTGCCATAAAAGCTTCTTGGGGGACATCAACTTTACCCATTGCCTTCATCCTCTTTTTACCTTTAGCTTGTTTCTTTAAAAGTTTCTTTTTCCTAGAAATATCTCCTCCATAACATTTAGATAAAACATCTTTTCTCAATGCACTTATACTTTCACTTGCAATAATTCTGCTACCGATTGATGCTTGAATAGGTATTTTAAATTGTTGTTTTGGAATAAGTTCTTTTAATTTCTCAACTAAACTTCTGCCAATTCCATAAGCCTTATCTTTATGAACAATAGAAGTTAATGGATCTGCTCTTTCTGAATTTATTAGAACATCTAATCTAACAAGGTCATTCTTTCTATAGCCAATTAAATGATATTCCATTGATGCATAACCTTGAGTCCTACTCTTCATTTGATCAAAGAAATCTGTAACTACTTCTGCTAGTGGAATTTCATAAATCAAAGTAACACGATCTGTTGTTATGTATTTCATATCTATAAATACTCCCCTTCTTTCCTGACATAAACCCATTAATGTTCCATTAAATTCATTGGGAGCATAAATTTCCATTTTCACGTAAGGCTCTTCTATTGATTCTCTAAGTTGTGGATCAGGAATTGTAGAAGGATTATCAATGAAGATATGTTCCTGCTGATTTAAATTAACCTTATAGATAACTGATGGTGCCGTTACGATTAGATCCAAATTATATTCTCTTTCTAACCTTTCTTGAACAATCTCCATATGAAGAAGTCCTAGGAATCCGCACCTAAATCCGAAACCCATTGCGCTACTGGTTTCAGGCTCATATTTTAAAGCTGCATCAGATAATTGTAATTTTTCAAGAGATATTCTTAAATCTGGAAATTGATCAGCATCAGTCGGGAATAAGCCACAAAAAACCATAGGATTTGCAGTCTTATAACCAGGCAAAGGATCTTTTGCAGGTGAATTTAAAAGAGTAATTGTATCTCCCACTCTCGCATCAGCAACTGATTTTATAGAAGCAGCTAAATAACCAACCTCTCCTGCATGTAATTCATCAACTTGCTGCTCATCAGGCGCCATTATTCCTATTTCATCCAGTTCATAATTTTTTTTACTCGCCATTAATAATATCTTTTCTCTCCTATTAAGAGACCCAGATATTACCCTGAAATAAACAATAACTCCTCTGTAGGGATCATAATAAGAATCAAAAATGAGTGCCTTTGTAGGTAGTTTAATTTCATCTTGAGGAGGAGGTACTTTTCTTACAATTGCTTCCAAAATATCTTTAATACCAATTCCAGTTTTTGCTGAACAATTTATTGCATTAGATGTATCAAGTCCAATAATTTCCTCTATTTCTTGTTTTATTTTTTCAGCATCAGCACCTGGCAAATCAACTTTATTTAAAACAGGAATTATTTCAAGATTATTTTCTAAGGCAAGATAAACATTAGCTAAGGTTTGAGCCTCTACTCCTTGACTCGCATCAACAACGAGTAAAGCACCTTCACAAGCCTGAAGAGATCTACTAACCTCATAAGAAAAGTCAACATGCCCTGGGGTATCTATTAAGTTCAAAACATATTCTTGAGAATCGTCAGCTTTATATTTCATCCTAGCTGCCTGTAATTTGATAGTAATTCCTCTCTCTCTTTCAAGATCCATACTGTCCAAAAATTGTTCTTGCATGTCCCTTTGCTGGACAGTACCAGTATCTTGGAGCAACCTATCAGCAAGGGTAGATTTACCATGGTCGATATGTGCGATTATGCAGAAATTTCTTATTTTTGAAACAGATATATCAGTCATTTAGAAAGAAAAATCTCCTCTTATTACATCTTGATTAATATTAGCTAATTAGAATTATGGATGGAAACCAAAAATCGAATTATTTCTTTTTTTGATGTCTTTTATGAAGGTACTGTCATTTTCAGATGCCGTTAGCTCTGGATAAATTAAGTCATTTATTTTTTTCTGAAGATTATGCTTGTCTTTTAAAAATAAAACAGATTTTTCTAAAACCTCAACCATAATTGAAACCGCAGTACTTGCTCCGGGAGAAGCTCCAAGCAAAGCAGATAATGATCCATCAGATGAATTCACAATCTCTGTTCCAAATTTCAAAGAACCACCAACTCCAGTTTTTTTAATTATTTGGACTCTTTGACCAGCATTCTTTAAGTACCAATCAGAGGGATTAGCTGATGGCATCATATTCTTTAAATTCTCAACTCTTGAGTTATGGTTTTTTAATGATTGTGATATTAGGTAATTAATTAAATCATTGTTCTTGAAACCAACGTCTAACATAGAGAAAATATTATTCTTTTTAATTGAACTAAATAAGTCAAAGTATGAACTTTGCTTTAAAAATTTTGTTGTAAATCCAGCAAAAGGTCCATATAAAAGAAGTTTTTTATTATCAATCCATCTGGTATCTAAATGAGGCACAGACATTGGTGGCGATCCAATATCAGCCTTACCATAAACTTTTGAGTTATGTTTTTCTGTTAGATCTTTTTTCTCGCAAATAAGCCATTTCCCACTAACAGGAAATCCACCATAATTCTTTGCTTCTGGAATTTTTGATTTTTGCAAATAATTAATTGTTTTTCCACCAGCACCAAGAAAAACATAGCCTGTTCTAATTGAAGTTTTTCTACCTTCCGAACTAATTTCTAATTCCCATTTTTTTTTATCAATTTTCTTTAAATCTACTAATTCTGTTTTGTAACTAATTTCAACATTTTTGTTTAAAGAAACTAATGACAAATACTCTTTAGTCAAAGCCTCAAAATCAATATCAGTTCCTCTACCTATTCTGGTAGCAGCAATTTTAGTAAATGGATTCCTATCTTTTGTTATTAGAGGAGCCCATGATGAAATTTCATCAAAAGATGTAGAAAATTCCATATCTATAAATTCAGGATTTTCTGTCATTGTCTGAAATCTTTTTTTTAAAAAAGAAATATTATCCTGACCAGACACAAAGCTAATATGTGGAACAAATTTCAAAAACTTTTTGACATCAATTTTCCCTGCTTCATACAATGAGGCCCACAAAGACATTGATCTTTCAAAAGAACGATTTATTGAGAGCGCTTTATCTATTTTTATATTTCCTTTTTCATCCAAAGGGGTATAGTTTAATTCGCAATTAGCAGCATGTCCTGTACCTGCATTATTAAAAGCGCCAGTACTTTCATTTCCTGGAGAATTTAATTTTTCTATAATAAGAAACTTTATATCTGGTAAAACTTCTGAAATTAGTAGAGCTAAAGTACTGCTCATTATCCCTGCTCCTACTAAGACTGCATCAAAGTAGCTATTGTCATTAGTAGGGGTTTTAAATGAAGTCACAACAGATAATTATCTTTTTTGCAATTAATCAGATTTCTTTCTAGGCTTATTATAAAGTTAATCAAAAATTATGAGTAATGAAACACTCTCGCTGACAAATGAAAATGTAGAAAAAGTCCTTGACGAGCTCAGACCTTTTTTAATATCTGATGGAGGTAATGTAGAAATTGCAGAAATAGATGGTCCAATTGTCAAAGTCAGACTTCAAGGGGCATGTGGTAGTTGCCCAAGTAGTACTATGACTCTAAAAATGGGTATTGAAAGAAAGTTAAAAGAAATGATTCCTGAAATAAGCGAAGTTGTCCAAGTTTTATAAAAATTTTTAATATAAATAAATTACTTAGTTTTTAGTTCCTTCAACAAAGATGATTCCATATCAAGGCAATCAATTGGAAGTCCTTGACCAATAGCGATTAAAAGAGGTGCAAGAATTCCTAGAGTAAAAACTAAATTTGATTGGCTTACATCATATTTACTCAAAGTAAAAGTAATCAAATAAATAATAATAAAATAGGCATGTAGGGAAAAAAATTCTTTTGGCTTTAAGACTGGCCACCTTAAAGTATTTCCCAAGAAATATAAAAAACCTGTCATAAAAGAATAGTTACATGAAGATCAAACCAAATATAAACATAATCCTTTTTGGAGACTATTAAAAAAAAAATTTACTTAAAATAATAATTAAAAAAAGATTAAATCTTCGTTTCTATTTGTAAAAGCTAGACATCCATTCAGAAATACGCTTATAATGATTTGGTAGCAATAGCTACTTTTTCGTTCACCCTCGCTTGAGGGCGCAGTTCGAGTCATACCATGGAACGGGGGATGGCCGTGTTGTCACATCGAAACATGACTACTTTAACTTACAGAGGTAAAAACTACGTTCAAAACAAGGAAGCTGCTAAAAAGCAACTTGTTGAACTTACCTACAGAAGAAACGTATACACCAACAGAATGGATGACGCTTCTTCAAGTGATGAAAAAGCAGAATTAAATTACAGAGGTGTAAATTACACTAAATAATTTAATTTAACAAAGTAAAAGCCCCTTAATCAGGGGCTTTTTTTTTGGCTATATTTATCAAGAGTCATTTAAACACATGTCCGAAAATTGCTGTAGTACAAATCCATCAAATGAGGCACCTAATAATTTCGATCATAAAGATGCGATTCAAGAAAGATATGGGTCAGCCGCATTAGAAAAAGAGAGTTGTCTTTGTACACCAGTTGGGTTTAATCCCGTTTTACTTGAAGCAATTCCTGATGAGGTTATTGAAAGGGACTATGGATGTGGTGATCCAACAAAATATGTTCAAAAAAATGATATCGTCTTAGATCTTGGAAGTGGTAGCGGCAAAAATGCTTTTATTTGTGCCCAAATTATTGGGAAAGAAGGGAAAGTTATTGGAGTTGATCAGAATCCTGACATGCTTTCATTATCTAGATCAGCCTCACAAGAAGTTTCAAAAAATATAGGTTTCAAAAATACAGAATTTCTAGAAGGATCAATTGAAAAACTCGACGAATTAGATAAAGATTTAAATCCATTAATCGCCGACAAATCAATTGATATTATTTTAAGTAATTGTGTTTTAAACCTAGTAAGTCCAGAATCTAGAAATAACCTATTAAGAAATATAAAAAGAGTTTTAAACGATAATGGAAGAATTGCAATTAGTGATATTGTCTCAAACAAAAAAGTTCCTTTAAGATTGCAAAATGATCATTATCTATGGACAGGATGCATTAGTGGAGCATGGTATGAGCCAGAATTTATAAGTGATTTTAAAAAACTAGGTTTTAAAAATTTAGAATTTGCAGAAAGGAGTGATGAACCTTGGAAAGTTATTGAAGATATTGAATTTAGAACAGTAACTTTAGTGGGCAATATTTAAAAAAAATTCACTTTTTTAATAATCTAATTTAAATTTTCCATGAGAAACAATCTAAGAGATCAAATACCCGCATTAAAAAATAAATATTATTTCAACTATGGGGGTCAAGGACCATTACCAAAATCTTCTCTAGAAGCAATAGTGAAAAGTTGGGAAATTATCCAAGATTTAGGACCATTTACCAATGATATGTGGCCTTTTATTTTTAAAGAAATATTAGCCACAAAAAGAATCATTGCACAAAAATTAGGTGTAAATTCAAAGAATGTAGCTTTAACCGAAAATATATCTTCTGGTATGATTTTGCCTTTTTGGGGAATAAAAGTAGAAGAGGGAGAAGAGTTGTTAATAAGTGACTGTGAACATCCTGGAGTAGTAGCTGCAAGTCGAGAATTTTGCAGAAGAAATAAATTAATATTCAAAATTTTGCCAATCCAAAAAATTAAAAATATAAATGACGAAAACATAATCTTAGAGATTTTAAAAAATCTACATAGTAAGACTAAGATCCTAATTATTTCTCATATTTTATGGAACTTTGGATATAAAATTCCTTTAAAACAAATTTCTATCGAATTAAAAAATAATCGAGAAAATTCTTATCTACTTGTTGATGGGGCTCAAACCTTTGGGCACATAAAAATTGAAGAAGAAGTTTTTTATTCTGATTTATATTCAATAACTTCTCATAAATGGGCATGTGGGCCAGAAGGACTTGGAGCCATTTATCTCTCAGATAGATTTATTCATGAAACAGATCCAACAATAATTGGTTGGAAATCATTAAAAAAAGAACAAGGCATCTATGAGCCTTCAGATAATCTTTTTCATAATGATGCAAGGAAGTTTGAAGTAGCTACCACTTGTATTCCTTTACTTGCAGGGCTGCGTAATTCTTTA
>JAOOML010000050.1 GCA_028409275.1 Prochlorococcus sp. AH-716-I09
CTCTTTAAAAATCACAGATAGTTTATATAAAAAAGATATTGGTAAATTTCTTGAGACCCTCTCCTCTCACTTTATTTAGGAAATATTTTTTCTAATCTTCAAATTCAAACAGTACTTTTAATAATTAACAATTTGAGCGATAATAAGTAAAATTCTAAGAATACTCTAATGCAATTATTTCTTGCTGACTGCCAATTCCCAGATATTGAGAATCAAGTGAAAGCTTATCAATTATTTGTGGAGGCCTGGGAAAACGGTGAAATTGCGAAATCAGATAAAACAGACAAATTTGAGATGTTATTTAGAGTGCATGCTCCAGGGGAAGGCAGGGTAGTTTGTTTATGTAAGGCACATAGTGATAAAGAGATATTTGCGCATTTTGCTCCATGGAGAGCTAAATTTGGTATTCATATGGAATTTACACCTGTAATAAGTTGTCAAAATGTTGTTGATTACCATAAAGATTTATTTAAAACTTTAGGGTAATTAATCTAGATCTCAAATTTATCGTGATTAAACCTTTTCCCAATCTTCTCTCTAAAAGAAACAGCAACTTAGTATCTTCTAAAAATAACCCCAAAGAAGAAGAAAACGTTAAATCTAAACCATTAATAATATTTGGTTTTGTCCTCTCATTAACTTCCATATTTTTACTTTTATTCACCATTAATAATAAATTTGGATGATACATGAGTAATTAGAACTATTAACTGGGAACAAATATGTTCTATTATTAGTTTAAATCAACTAACTATATGGCATTTAACGAAGGGGGAATGGCATCGGGCCTTCTTATCATCGCAGTATCAATAGTTTTTGCTGCCGGTTTTGGATTTTTAGTCTTGCATTTCGTCCCTGGAACTCCATTTTAGGTTATCCAACAGAATTCAATTCACAAAATATCTTAAACATTAACAGTTTCTAAATCCTGCATTTGATTATCATCAAGATTAGATTTCTTCTTTAATCGATAAGCATAAACTAAAGATCCTAAAGCTATGGTACTAGAGGCAAAAATTCCTGAAATAAGTATCAAGGCAAAAAGACCTCCTATTAGTCCCCCTTTTAATCTAAGCAAATTTGATTTAATTAAAAGAATTGATAAAAAAACAATAGTGGCTTTTAGAGAAGAGATTTTCAAAAAAGTAAATGGATAAAAAGGATTCAACAACATTTCTTTAGCAGAATATAATTTAATTTGATTCTAAAAATAAATTTAAAAAACCGCATAAAAAAAAGACTCAAATGAGTCTTTTAAAAATCTATATTGAATTTGATGATTTATGCATCAGGGTCAAAATTCTTTAGGTTTGGACCAGCAACAAGACCAACAAGACCAAAAAGGACTAAAGAACCAATTCCAAAGCCTGCTGCCCATGGATTGAAACCACCTAAAGCAAAAGAAGCTAATAAATTCATGATTTTAAAACATAATATCTTCGAGTAAGCATACAGATTTTTATGAAAAATATACCTATATTGAGACATTTCTTCGTAATTATAAGAATCTTTTAGCCATCCCTTTATTAGAAATCCACAAAATTTTTATTTTTTGTTTTATTATTAGGCCATAACTCTTTCGCTGGTGTACTTTAAGACGATCAAAACTGTTTTTTCTAATGACTTCCAATTATACCTTTATTTATGATGGAGATTGCCCATTCTGCAATCATTTTGCTGAGCTACTAGAAATCAAAAGCAAGATAACTAATATTAAAATTCTTGATGGTCGTAAAAATTTAACTCTAATTAAATCCCTCTTTGATAAAGGTTATGACCTTGATAAAGGAGCTATTCTCCTGAAAGATGAAGATATCTTTCATGGTGCAGATGCAATTAATACTATTTGCAAACAGATAAATAATCCCTCGAGTGGTTTACTATTGTTACTTTCTAGAGTGTTTAAATCAAATAAACGAACAAATGTGATTTTTCCTTTTCTAGTTAGAGCAAGAAGATTCGCATTGATATCAAAAGGTATACCAATATCTCTAGTTTAAAAATAAAAACTTTCTAAATATTAAATAACATATTTATAAGCTTCTGTATCAATAAATGATAATTGATTATTTCTTAGCTAGAACTAGGTGGCAACAACAAGTATTAAATGATAGAAAACTTCAATCCCTTTATATCATTGGGCGGTGATAACCAAAAAGTTAATCATATGGCTGAAGCAGCACTTGAAATGAATTTAACTTGCAATGATTTAAAGAAGGATCTAAATTTAACTGATGGAGATGTAGTGGATATGTTACAACTAGTCATGGATAGGTTTAAAAATAATAATTAAGTTCATATTTTTATCTATTAATAGCTATAAACTAATATTTTTTAATGAAAACAGTACAAATTGAGTTTTCGAAATATGAATCAGTTAACTTTTTGTGGTCTGAATTAATAGAAGATTACGGATTTGACAAAGCCAGAAAAATAGTTTCTCAAGCTATTGACTTACAAAAAATGAATGGATCGAAATATAACACAATGCCAATCATATTTTCAGGAACAGGGGGATTAGCTCTAATTCCAATACAAATGCTAGAAAAAGAAGACTTTAAAATTAGTTGTAAAGATAACCAAGTTTTAATATTTAATCTAAAAAGAAAGTCATTTCAAATTTTAAATGAAACAAACTAATCTATATCATTAATTTCTCGATAAAGCCAAAATTACTTTATAGTCTACTAAAACAACCTTGCGATAATGACTTTTGAAGCGACCTACCTTGGATCAAATGGTTGGCTTATAAAATTTAAAAAAACCAATTTAATTATTGATCCTTGGCTTAAAGGGGATTTAATATTTCCACCAGGTGAATGGTTTTTTAAAGGATCATTAGAAGAAGAAATTTTAATAGATAAAAAAATAGATATTATTTTATTAACCCAAAGTTTGCCTGATCACTGTCATATTCCAACATTAGAAATGTTCAGAAAGGATATTCCTATAATTTGCCCTAAAAGCGCTTTTGAAACATTAAAACAAATTGGTTTTAATTCAATTAAAGTGCTCAAGCCAACTGAAAAGACTAATCAATTTAATTTAAGTTTTGAAGCCACTGCTGGGGCTCCAGTTCCACAAATAGAAAACGGATATATTGTTAAAGACGATCAAGATAATGGGTTTTATATAGAACCCCATGGATATCTTGATGAAGATTTAAACAAACAAAATCTTGATGCAGTCATTACTCCTACAAAAAATTTAGAATTACCCCTAGTAGGTTCATTTGTAAAAGGTGCTGATGTAATACCTAAA
>JAOOML010000051.1 GCA_028409275.1 Prochlorococcus sp. AH-716-I09
AGAGATAGATGATCTAGTACTTCTAGTTGAACAAGGTTAAAGTCCTGTCAAATTGATCCCGAAGAAAAAATATATTTTTGTTGAGTCGTTAACAAATTTAGGTAATAAAATTTAAAAAAAAAGAAAATTAATTTACATTTAAAAAAAAACCTGAAAATTAATTAATTGTATTGATACCAACTGTTTTGACGAGAAATATTAATCTCGAGAATTTTTGAGTAGTCAGAGGATCCTGACGACAGGTCAAAAAGACACACAAAGTCCAAAAAAAAAGAACATACTGATCCCAAACAAAAACGGAGATTTTAAAGTGGCTGATGAGATCATGAATAAAGATCAATTACTCTCACTGACCCTCAGACAATTACGTCAAGAAGCAAGTAAATTATCAGTACCTCTATATAGCCGTAAAACAAAGGTCGTTTTAGCAGATTTAATACTTAAATATCAAGAAAAATCTGCTAAAAAAACATACATCAGTTCACCCCAACCAAAATTTGAAGAAACTTTTGAGTCCAATACTTTCAACAGTAGTGAAGAAGTTAAAACAAACGTAGTATTTTTACCCCGAGATCCAGATTGGGCATATGTTTTCTGGCAAATTTCTGATTCTGATCGAGAAAAAGCACAAGCCTTGGGTGCTAGTAAATTATGTTTACGATTATTTGATGCATCTGGATCTGAAAAAAGCAATTTGAATCAAGGAACCTTAAGGGAGATAGCTGTTGATAGTTATAGTACTGAGTGGTACTTGCCAATCCCACTTGGAGATAGAGACTATAAAGTTGAATTAGGCTATAAATATGGTTTTAACTGGATGTCATTGGCATTCTCTTCGGTAAGTCATGTTCCTGGGTCACACCCTTCTGAGCAAATTCTTGATAAATTTGTACCTTTTAATTTAGATTCTAATTCTGAGTTAATCTCAGATATTTCAAATCCTGTTGTTGCAGAACAAAATGGTATTCATGAAAGGTTGTATCAAGCAGCCACTAACAATCCTCTCAGAAGAAAAGTTGGTTCTGAAGAATTTATGGAAAATGTAAATTCAACAAACCTCAATGATAATTTTACAGATTCAGGTGCTGGAAAATGGTCATCAGGGTTAAATGATTCTGGAAGTGGAATTGTTAAAAATAGATCTTTTTGGTTAGTTGCTGATGCTGAGTTAATTGTATATGGAGCTACAGAGCCTTCTGCAAAACTCACAATAGGTGGCGAAGATGTACCCCTTGCCGCAGATGGTACCTTTAGAATTCAAGTTCCATTTAGAGATGGGACTCAAAAGTATGATATCAAAGCGGTTGATGTATCTGGTGAGCAAGAAAAAAGTATATCAATGAAATTCGATAGAACTACACCACTTGACGATACTAATGAAAAAGATAAAGCTGAGACAGAATGGTTTTAATTAATTAAATTAATGCTAAAAAAAATTGTAGCTTTTACTCCATTGTTTGGAGCATTAACATTTCCACTAATAGTTCCAATTACAATTTCTAAATTTGGTGTTAACTATGGAATTTTTAGTGCTCTATTAATTTCTTCTTTATGGTTTATCGCTATGTTAAGAACTTCCGAAATGCCTCATTAATTTAGTTAGATTTTTGGAAGTTTCTTAAAAGTATGACTCAAATTAATGTAATTAATATAAATTCCCCTTTTTTAGATCAAAAACCTGGAACCTCTGGTTTAAGAAAAAGTACTTTACAGTTTCAGAAAGAACATTATTTAGAAATTTTTATTGAAGCAATCTTACAATCATTGGAAGATTTTGAAGGTTCAACATTAGTAGTTGGTGGTGATGGTAGATATGGCAATATTGAAGCAATAGAAAAAATTGTGCAAATATGCGTTGCTCATAAAGTCCAAAAGGTTATTGTTCCAAAATACGGTTTATTATCTACTCCTGCGACATCACATTTAATTAGAAAAGAAAACGCTATTGGTGGAATTATTCTTTCTGCAAGCCATAATCCTGGTGGGATTGATGGGGACTTTGGAGTGAAATTAAATATCTCCAATGGTGGTCCAGCTCCTGAGATAATTACTAATAAGATTTTCAAGGCTTCACAATTACTAACTAATTATAAATTTTGTAAAATTCAATTACCTGATTTCAGTGAATGTGGAACTTATTCTTACGATGAAACTACCTTAGAAATTATTGATGGATTGAAAGATTATTCTAATTTGATGGAAAAAATTTTTGATTTTGATCAAATTAGTGATTTTTTAAAAAAAGATTTCTCGTTAATCTTTGATGCAATGAACGCGGTTACAGGCCCATATGCAAAAAATATTTTTGTTGAAAAAATGGGTCTTTCACATGATTGTGTAATGAATGGTAAACCTTTAAAAGATTTTGGGGGTTTACATCCTGATCCTAATCTTACTTACGCATCTCACTTAGCTGATTTGTTATTAAATAAAAAATCTTATAGTTTTGGTGCTGCTTGCGATGGAGATGGAGATAGGAATATGATTTTAGGAAGCGGATGTTTTGTAAATCCTAGTGATAGCCTTGCAGTTATAACTGCTAATACCAAATGTGTCCCTGGGTATAAAGATGGTATTACAGGTGTGGCACGATCCATGCCAACGAGCTCAGCGGTTGATAATGTTGCTCGAGCATTAAATATACCTTGTTTCGAAACACCAACTGGCTGGAAGTTTTTTGGAAATCTATTAGATTCTAATTTAATTACTTTATGTGGGGAAGAAAGTTTCGGAACAGGTAGTAATCATGTAAGAGAGAAAGATGGATTATGGGCAGTTTTGTATTGGTTACAAGTTCTGGCTGAGAAAAAATGTTCGGTAAGTGATTTGATGCAGAATCATTGGAAACAATTTGGTAGGAATTATTATTCAAGACATGATTATGAGGCAATCCCCTCAAATATTGCTAATCAAATCTTTGGTAATTTAACTTCTATGCTTGAAAACTTAAAAGGTACTAATTTTGCTGGCCATTTAGTTAAAATTGCAGATAACTTTTCATATTTAGATCCCGTTGATAATTCCATAAGTGAAAATCAAGGTTTAAGGTTGGTGCTTGATGATAATTCTCGAGTAATTGTGCGTCTTTCTGGAACTGGAACTAAGGGTGCAACATTAAGACTTTACTTTGAGAAGTTTTTTAGTCCTCAAGAGAATCTTTCGCTAAATCCTCAGGTCGCTTTGAAACCTCTAATAAATGATTTAGATACTTTATTAAACATTTCAAAACTTACT
>JAOOML010000052.1 GCA_028409275.1 Prochlorococcus sp. AH-716-I09
AAATAAATTTAGGCGAAATTGACATACTTTTGATAGCTGTATTTTTCAAATACTCTGAACAATTTATTTCACCTAAACAAGAAATATATGAATTACCATTTTTTTTGAGATTAATAATATTATTACCCAAAATAAAACTACTAACAAATATGGTCTTGGGATTATTTAGAAGGTTAATTGGAGTATCAATTTGATGTATTTTTCCATCATTCATAACGGCGACCTTATCGCAAATTGACATTGCTTCTTCCGGATCATGAGTAACCATCAATCCGCTTGCATTACAACCTTTTAGGATATTAGGGAGTTCACTTCTCAATTTTAATTTGACATGCATATCAAGACTACAAAAAGGTTCATCTAATAAAATAAAATTTGTACCTGGAGCAAGAGCTCTCGCAATTGCGAGTCTTTGTTTTTGGCCTCCAGACAGTTCATGTGGGAACCTTTTAACAAAACTATCAAGACCAACAACATTCAATAAATAATCAACTCTAGATCTGTCTTTTTTGTTTTTCAAGCCAAAAATTACATTTTCCAAAACAGTTAAGTGAGGGAAAAGTGCATAGTCTTGAAAAACCATACCAATATTTCTTTTCTCAGGACTAATAATTTTTTTCCTACTTGAAATTTCCTTATCATTTAGAGAAATCCTCCCTTTAGAGGGATATTCGAACCCCGCGATTAATCTTAAAAGAGTAGTTTTTCCGCAACCAGAAGGACCAAGCAACCCTAACAATTCGCCAATTTCAATTTTCAGGTTAATTTCGTTTAATATCCAATTTGAACATTCTCTCCTATCATATTTATGATGCAAATCATCAATTATTAACGCATCATTTTTCACTAAGTTCTTCTTATTCAAATATATTAAGTTAGCAGAAAATATTCACCTAAAATATTCAATGTATAATTTTATACACCATTTTATTTTCAAATTAAATGAGAAAGTCTGAAAGAGCAGAAATAATACGCAAGGAACTCAAAAAGTTATATCCATCCCCTCCAATACCCCTTGATCATAAAAATGCATATACTCTTCTAGTCGCGGTAGTTTTAAGTGCTCAATCAACAGATAAGAAAGTTAATGAATTAACAAAAAGCTTATTTAAAGTTGCAGATAATCCAGAAAAGATGATGCAGCTAGGTATTAATGGCATTTACGAATACATAAAATTTTTAGGTCTATCTAATCAAAAATCAAAGAACATCTATAACTTATCTAAATTATTGATTGAGAAGCATAATGGTACGGTCCCAGATTCCTTTGAGAAGCTTGAATCTCTTCCAGGGGTAGGTCATAAAACAGCATCAGTTGTAATGTCTCAAGTGTTTAAAATACCCTCATTCCCAGTAGATACTCACATACACAGGTTGGCACAAAGATGGGGCCTATCAAATGGCGATAGCGTAGTTCAAACAGAAAAAGACCTAAAAAAAATATTTCCTGTTAATGATTGGAATACCTTACATTTGCAAATAATCTTTTATGGCAGAGAATACTGTACAGCAAGAGGCTGTGATGGAACAAAATGTTATTTATGTCGCACTCTTTATCCCAAAAGAAAAAAAAAATTTATATGTAAAAAGCCTTAAGAAATTTATATAATATTTAAATTAGTTTTTAATCATGAAAATAGCAATTACTGGTGCATCAGGGAAAACAGGTTATAGAATTTCCGAAGAAGCAGTTAAGAAAGGATATAAAGTAAGGCAAATCATCAGAAAGAATTCAAAAGTCTTAGCAGGACTAGAGCGTTTAGAAACAATTAGGGTTTCATTAGACAAAAAAGGAGAACTTGATGAAGCTTTAAAAGATATTGATGCTTTGATAATTGCGACTGGAGCGAGGGCATCATTAGATTTAACTGGTCCTGCAAAGGTTGATGCATTAGGTGTATACAGGCAATTAGAGAGTTGCAAAAGAGTTGGTATTAAAAGAGTTATTTTAGTTAGTTCCCTTTGTACTGGTAAATTATTTCACCCATTAAACTTATTTGGTTTAATTCTTATTTGGAAGAAATTAGGTGAAAACTTTCTACGCAATTCAAATTTTGAATGGACTATTATTAGACCTGGAGGATTAAAGGAAAATGAAGATATTAAATCAGAAAATATAAATTATTCAAAAGAGGATACTCAAATTAATGGATCAATCCCAAGAAGATTAGTTGCGCAATGTTGTATAGATTCTTTAAAAAACAAAGAATCCATAAATAAATTAATAGAAGTTACAAGTTCGAATGATAATAAAAAGATATCTTTTAAAAAAGCTATGCAAATGATTTAAAAGATGTAAATATATAAATTAAAACTATGAAAATAAATCCCAAAATTGACGCATTACAATTAATGCTTACTGATTTAAGAACTAGAAATGAGCCAATAAGACATAAAGCTGCATTTAAAGGGTGTCAACCAGAATTTCAAAGTCTTGTATCGAGGTTAATAAAGCAGTTAGAGGATGAATTAGTTGCTGAAAAGCTTACTAATCGTGATAGTTAAAAAATTTAGATTACTTAAATGAAATTAAGTTATCCAATTTTGCTTGTTCTGAAAGTTCATCATATCCTCCAAAAAATTTATTATCCAAAAATATTTGAGGGAAAGTATTGTGGCTACTTTGAGCCATTATTTTTTGAAAGCTCTCATCATTGTCTATTAAAGTAACTTCATGAGGGATAGATAAAGAATTAAGCAACCTAATTGCTCTTTTAGACCAAGGACAATCCTTTAAAATATATGCTTTTACACGTGGTTCATTTTTTAATAAATCATTACTTGAGATATTAATAATTTTTTGTTCAAAAGAAACTAATAATATATCAGCACCTTTTTTTACAATACATCCCTCCTCAAGATGCCCGCCAAAGACATTGCATCCCTCATCTGCAAAACTCAAATGTAAATGAACATCTCCTTTATTAAAATGTCCATTTAAAGAAACTATCTCTAGATTTCCCTCAAATTTATTTATCTCTTGATTTCCTGGGCATTGAATACAAACTGTTCTAAGATTACCTACCACTCCAGAAACATACCCGTATAAATTATTCGTTAAAGAATATTC
>JAOOML010000053.1 GCA_028409275.1 Prochlorococcus sp. AH-716-I09
ATAGTCCAAAATATTTCTTCTAGTATTAATACCTTAATAATTGGATTATCTTTTTTGCTAACTTTCTCTTTTGCTTTTATAGGTATAGGACTTTTTATTGTATTTATTCGCAGTTTTTTTCTGATGAAAAGTTGAATTGCCAATATTATTAAGTAAACACTTACTTTGAATGTCTTTACATGACTTAGGTCTTTTAATCCTTTTGCTTTCACCAGGAATGATTTTATCAATATTACTACTCATAACCTTCGCTGAAGGAGGTTGAATTATTCAAAGTGGTAGGATTATATATGTGATTAATTAGGAAATTAATTGTGGCTGGAACATTATTATTTAATGCTTTGAAAGAGGCAATTGATGAAGAAATGGCAAATGATGTAAATGTTTGCGTAATGGGTGAAGATGTTGGTCAATATGGAGGATCTTATAAGGTAACTAAGGATTTATATGAAAAATATGGAGAGTTAAGAGTCTTAGATACTCCAATTGCAGAGAATAGTTTTACTGGTATGGCTGTGGGTGCAGCAATGACTGGCTTAAGACCAATAGTAGAAGGAATGAATATGGGTTTTTTGCTTTTAGCTTTTAATCAGATATCAAATAATATGGGTATGCTTAGATATACAAGTGGCGGAAATTATAAAATACCAGCTGTAGTTCGAGGACCTGGAGGAGTTGGTCGGCAACTTGGTGCTGAGCACAGTCAAAGACTTGAAGCATATTTTCATGCAGTTCCTGGCATAAAGATTGTTGCATGTAGTACACCCACAAATGCTAAAGGTTTAATGAAAGCAGCTATAAGAGATGATAATCCGGTTCTATTTTTCGAACATGTTCTTCTATACAATTTGTCTGAAGAATTACCTGATGGTGATTATACTTGCGCTTTAGATCAGGCTGATGTTGTAAAAGAAGGGAAAGATATTACTTTATTGACTTATTCAAGAATGAGGCATCACTGCCTTAAAGCTGTTGAAGAATTAGAAAAAAAAGGAATAGATGTTGAGTTAATAGATTTAATAAGTTTAAAACCATTTGATATGGAAACCATCTCAAAATCAATAAGAAAAACAAATAAAGTAATTATTGTTGAAGAATGTATGAAGACTGGAGGTATTGGTGCAGAATTAATTGCTTTGATAACAGAAGAGTGTTTTGATGATCTTGATGCCCGACCAATTAGATTATCTAGTCAGGATATTCCAACTCCTTATAATGGAAATCTTGAGAATTTGACAATAATCCAACCACATCAAATAGTTGAAAAAGTTGAACATTTAATTAGTGGGAGTATATAGTCAATGAAAAGAAGGCAAGGTTGGCTTTTTTTTATATTATTTCTACTTACTTTATCTATTTATTTATTAATAAATTACCCCTTACAGTTGGGATTGGATTTACAAGGGGGTTCTCAACTTACACTTCAAATTATTAAAGAGGAAGGTAAAGTAACCAAGGATGAACTTGAAGCAGTTAATTCGGTTATAGATAGACGTGTTAACAATTTAGGTCTTTCCGAGTCTAACTTGCAAACACTTGGTGGAGATCAATTAATTTTAGAATTACCTGGAGAACAAAATCCATTAGTTGCTTCAAGAGTTTTAGGTAAGACTGCCTTATTAGAATTTAGAACCCAAAAAGCAGGAACATCTACAGATTTAAAAAGTTTGCAACTCCAGAGATTGAATGTTAAACAATTAATTGAACAATATTCCTCTTTAGAAAAAAATCAAAATGATGATAATTTCTTAAAAATCATTCAGGATGATCTTCAAGAAACTGAGAAGGATTTAAATTATTCATCTACTAGTAAGGATTTATATGGGAAGTTAATTGAAATTAAAAAGTATATTGACATTAAAATCACAAATTTATTTGTAAAAACAGATTTATCAGGAAAAGATCTTATTAACGCAGGAAGAAGACAAGAACAAACAAATAGTAGTTGGGAAGTCTTATTAACTTTTAGTAATTTAGGAGGCGATAAATTTGCCGAAATCACAAAGTCAATTGCTGGCACTGATCAACTATTAGCTATTATTCTTGATGGGGAATCTATAAGTGAAGCTAGTGTTGGCAGTCAATTTACTAATACAGGTATTACAGGTGGATCAGCAACAATAAGTGGTAATTTTAGTGCTGAAAATGCAAGAGAATTAGAAGTTCAACTTAAAGGTGGTTCCTTGCCTTTGCCTATCGAAATAGTTGAAACTAATACGATAGGGGCTCTTCTGGGATCTAAAAATATTTTTAAAAGTCTTTATGCAGCTATTAGTGGATTAATTTTTGTTGGTATATTTATGATTTTTAATTATAGAATTTTAGGTTTTGTTTCAGTTGTCTCTCTCGTACTTTATGGATTCTTTAACTTGGCTTTATATTCTTTAATTCCTGTAACTTTAACTTTACCTGGAATATCTGGGCTTATACTTAGCATTGGTATGGCTGTAGATGCAAATATTCTAATATTTGAAAGAATTAGAGAAGAATTATTTGATGGTAATACTCTTACAAGATCTATTGATAGCGGTTTTCAAAGAGCTAATTCATCAATAGTTGATGGCCACATTACAACTCTTCTAAGTTGTTTTGTATTGTTTTTATTAGGAACAAATTTTGTTAAAGGTTTTGCTGCAACATTAGGTATTGGTGTCTTAATAAGCTTGTTTACATCATTAAATTGTTCCAAAACTATTTTGCGATTTTTTATAACATATCAATCTTTAAGACAAAAAAATCTCTACCTATCCAGGGACAATTTACCTAATTAAATTTTATTTCTAATTTTTCCATGAAATTTAACCTTGAACTAATAAAAAATAAAAGAAAGATAATTGTTTTTTCAACTTTTCTAATTTTGTTGAGTCTTTTAGGAATTTTATATTCTACTTTTAATACATCTTATAAGAAACCTATAAATCTAGGTATGGATTTTGTTGGGGGAAATGAATTAAGAATTGAAAGAGTTTGTGAAGAGGAATGTTC
>JAOOML010000054.1 GCA_028409275.1 Prochlorococcus sp. AH-716-I09
AGGTATCCTGCACTTTTCAAGCCATATTGATTTGAATGTTTGAACCATATAAAATTCGCTTCATGCAGTATTGGAGAAAGATATGTTTGGCAATCATCTTTATTTAAAGGTTCAAAATATCCTTGTGAATATTCAGCGGGGTTATGAATAAAAAATTCATTTAATGATTCAATTTTATTTATTGGCACAGGGATTTCAACTTTACCTTCAATGAGATGTTTTTTTCTGAATGAAGTTGAAATTTCAAGTATTTTATCTAAATCCTCTATATGCTCCTTTAAAGGTTTTAATAACCGAGAGGTTATTCTAGTTTTACTTTTTCTCGATAGAAGAGCATCAGTAAGTTCACTTCCAATAATATGTGTACATTTAACTAAAGTAAGATGAAAAGACCATTCAGTGATTTCATTATCGCTATTCAAATGCATGCAGAGACTTATTGCTTCATTCTTTTCACCTAGGTTAAATTTAGAAGCATTAATTATGGATTCACAAAGGTAGTTTTGCCAATTTTTTAATAAGGGTATTGATTCAAACCCATTAAAGAATATTTCTAAAGATTTTTTACTGTTTAATTCTATTCTCTCTGAAAGATTATTTGTATGTATCCATAATTTAGTACTTCTATTTTTACCATGCTCTATTTGAATCATTGGTAGCATTGGAGAATTATCAGAATCCCAACTTTTGAACAAATAAGAGTTTTTACCTGATAAATCTATTCTTTCCCTTTTTTCTATCTTCTTAGATTCAATAAGATTTGCATTGTTTGATTTGATGATATTGCATTTAGATAAAACAAAATCTGTATCTAATTGCTCATTATCATTTAATTGTAGTTCTTGTATTACGTGACCTAATCCTTCATCTTGACCTATTGGAAATCTATCAATCTCAACTTTAACTATATTCCTATTTTCTGGTATGTAATTGTATATTTTATCCTTTATCGGAAGTTTTATTGTTGAGAGAATCCTATCATCAATAGGAATAGCATAGATCTCGTTGTTTATAATTTCAACTTTAGCGAGAAGTATTTGATTTGATCTTTCAAGAATACAATCAACTATTCCCTCCGGCGATCTTCTTCTATAGCCCTCTTTTATTATCCTCACTAAGACTTTGTCTCCATTCCATGCATAATTAAGTAGATTTTCTTTTATGTAAATATCTTCTTTGTTTTTCCCCCTTACTGCAAAGCAATAACCTTTACTACTACACCTTATTTTAGCAACAATATGATTACTATCTTTTTTGCAGATATATTCGTCAACTGCATTTTTATTTATTATTTCAAGTTTTTCAAGAGCTGTTAAAGCAATATATAATTTGTCCTTATCAGATTTCTTTGTTAATTTTAATGATCTGCATAATTTTTTATATTCTAACCCTTCTGAATGATTCAGATTTTCAATTATTGAAGATGTTGTAAACATGATATTAATTAAAAATTATTAATTTATTAGGGTTTATATATTCCATTATTACACCTTTTATCCAAGCTTAAAACTAATTTTTTTGTATATCTTCTCTTTCTTCTTTGTCGATAACGAATGAATTCATAAAAAGCCCAATATCCTAAGTCAACATCGTTAGAAAGTGGTTTTGAAAGTGAGTGAACTGAAAGAATTTTTTTTCTTCCATCTAAATCCGGAAGCATTACTTCAATTTTTCTATCAAATCTTCCTGGTCTTAATAATGCTGCATCCAAAATATCTGGTCTATTTGTTGCTGCTAAAACTATAATTCCTGAATTATCAGCAAAACCATCTAATTCAGTTAGAAGCTGATTAAGGGTTTGTTCTCTTTCATCATTTCCACCTCCAATCCCAGACCCTCTTTGCCTACCAATAGAATCAATTTCATCAATAAAAATTATGCAAGGAGATTTTTCCTTAGCTTTTGAGAATAGATCCCGCACTCGGCTTGCTCCAACACCAACAAAAAGTTCTACAAACTCTGATGCAGATATTGAGAGAAAAGGCACTCCTGATTCACCGGCAATTGCTTTAGCTAATAATGTTTTACCCGTTCCTGGAGGGCCAATTAAAAGAACTCCTTTAGGAACTTTTGCTCCAAGATTTTCAAATTTCTTTGGTTCTTTCAAAAAAGTTATGACCTCTTTTAATTCCTCAGCGGCTTCAGGAACACCAGCTACATCATCAAATCTCGTTTCAACATCATCAATAGTTACAAATTTAGCTTGATTTTTAGTAAAACCAAAGGCTCTAGAAGCTAATTTTGATGTACTCCTCAAGATTAAAACTATAGCTAAAATAAAAATCAGGAAAATACTTATTGAAGCGAAAGAATTAGCAGCTGAGGCTTCTTTTCTACTATTGTTAATAGTGAGTTCTACTTTGTTTTCAGTCGCCTTTTCAAGGATTAATTGATCGTTGTAAAGTATAGGTATTTTAAATTTATCTCCATTCTTATAAAGAACATCAATTTCTCTTTGTCTAGGATAGAAAAATATTGACTCTATTTTACCCGCTTCTATATCATCTAGAAGATCCGAATAACTTGATTTAGAATTTGAATATGAGAATTTTGATCTAAACACTAATCTTTATAAGTGATTAATAAAGCATATATGCTTATTTAAAAAATTGACGTATATAAACAAAATATACTCAAAAGTTTTGGAGATAACCAGTTAAAGGTTATATTATTATAAGGAAATAAAGAAACAGAATGGCTGTACCAAAGAAGAAAAAATCAAAGAGCAAAAGGAACCATAGGCACGCTGTCTGGAAAGGAAAAGCAGCATTAGCAGCTCAAAAAGCAATATCTTTAGGTAAATCAGTTTTAACTGGGAAAGCTCAAGGATTTGTTTATCCTATTGAAGAAGAAGAAGAAGAATAACTTTTAGGATCCTAATTTAAATGCCTCAAGTATAACGGCATACATTGCACCGATCCTTAATTTATCAACTACGGACCATAGATAATAAAATTTTGAACTTGAAGAAGG
>JAOOML010000055.1 GCA_028409275.1 Prochlorococcus sp. AH-716-I09
AAATCTTGATGAAAAGGTTTCTTTCCCAATAGGTAGAAGGAAAATAATCGATAGAGATCCAATATCTAGATGGGGTATTGGTAGCGATTATGAAGATAAAGATGGTTTTTATCTTTCTAGATCTTTTAATACTAGAAAGATATTTGATAAATATGATTTGAGAATTACCCCCTACCTTTTGTTCCAACGAGCAATCAAAGGTAATACTAATTCTTTTGTTGAAAAAAATTCATCTATTTTAAGTAATAAGGTATCTCAAGATATTTCATTCTCCGATTATTTTGCATTAAATACCTCTATTAAAGGTCCAATAAATTCTTGGGTTCTTGATATTAATACTGATTTAAATTCACTAGATTTTGATAAATTTTCTAACTCTTTTCGAGGCCTCGCTACTCTTGAAAAATCAATTGATCTTAATTTAAGCCAAGTTGATTTTGGGAAAGAAAGTAAATATTTAAATAATGAACTTAAATTTCAATTTTATGGAGCTTATAGACAAAAAGTGCCAAGAAATTTTACTGCAGATGAAGAGATTTACTTAGGAAAAGGTTTTGCACTTTCTAATAAAAGATCTTGGCAAACTAAAAATCTAAAAAATGTATTTTCTATAAATTATGGTATTGGGGAATTTGAGGCTAAGAAAAAGCATTCGAACAATCTCAAAACATCAATAAGAAATGTTGTAACTGCAAATTATGAAAACGAAATTCCTATTTGGCAAAAAGAGAATATCGATAATCAAATAGATAGCTCGTATAAATATTCCCCAGAAGTTATCAATGAAGGATTAAGTTGGTTATCTTCAGTTAATTCTGGAATCTATTTTTATGGAGATGGTTCTCAACAAAATGCAATATCCTTTTCTAGTGGACCAAGAATTATATTGGGATCATTTAAGAAAAAATTCCTAGATTATACTGATTTTAATTTAAAAGCTAACTTCACAATAAAAAATGGAGAAAGTCCTTTTGCTTTTGATGATATAGATAATACCCAGAAATTAAATATTTATCTTGAACAACAAATTATTGGCCCACTATTATTTAGTTATGAAGGGTTCTACAATTTAGATAACAATTCTAGTGATTATGGAAAATTTTCTAATAATACTTATGGTCTCAACATAAAAAGAAGAGCTTATTCTATAGGTACATTTTATAAAGAATCCTCCCACGCTTTTGGAATTCAATTTAAATTAAATAACTTTAATTATTCTGGCTCAAGTAGTAGATTCTAAAATTCAGTACAAAAGAAGTTTGATTTATTAAAAAAGTCTATTTTCTAGTATCATAAATTATTAGTTATAAATTAATCCTATTCATTATTGCAGTATTCTTTCGTAAATTTTTTAAATAGAATGTAAAGAAATTAATCGCTTTTATATTAAGTTAATTTTGATCAATTTTACAGTATAATCCAATAATGCAAATAAGGGGCCATAGCTCAGCTGGTAGAGCACCTGCATGGCATGCAGGGGGCCAGCGGTTCGAGTCCGCTTGGCTCCACTTAATTTCTTAGGATTTCTCATACTGCTGAAATTCAATTCATAAAGAGAAAATACTATATATATATTAAATTTTCTGGAAAAATAATTTCTCATTATTTAATATAAGAAATTGATTATTTCGTTTAATAATAATTAAATTTCCTGGTCATAGTTCTTAAGAAAATAGTTAAGATCCTCTGGGGTTCCAATCCCCCACATCCCATCTTTTTTTACCTCTTTAATTATTATTTTCTTATTATCTTGAATTGCTTCATTAAAGACTGGGCAAACATAGAATTCATTATTTGTTCTTATGTCTTTTGCAATCATTTTTTCTGCATACTTTACATATTCTGAACCTCTCTTCCAGAAGTAAATTCCAACTGTCGCATTATTAGAGATAGGTTTTTTTTCTGCAACTTCTATTACGTATCCCTTATTATTTAATTTTGCATAACTCCATTTAGGATGTGAAGATCTAAATGTTAAGATTCCACCATCACAGTTACTATTTGTGAAGGTATATAAAACATTACTAGAATCCCATTCAATGAATTGATCTGAATTGGCCATTAATAATGGTTGATCATTATCTATAAATTCTTTTGCAAGCAGTGTTGTGCATGCTGCGCCCTCAGTTATGCCATCGACTTGTACTATGTTGCAATTGGGAGCTATTAAATTTAAAACATATTTTAGATTATATTTTTCGTAGTGTTCTTTTTGGACAATGAATGTGTATTTAGCTTTTATATTCAAATTATCAACTACTACCTGTATCATTGGCTTGCCTTTAATATCGATTAATGGTTTAGGAAAAGTATATCCTTGAGTTTCAAATCTACTACCCCTCCCTGCCATTGGGATAAGAATATTCATTTTTTCACTTTCCCAAGAAACTCTAGTTTTTTTCTTATCAAGAATTTTTTTTATACTATCAATTTTAGATTGATCAAGATCTTTTCTGTTCTCAACAGTTATTAAATGACATTTACTTTCTAATGCACCTTTACGGCCTACTAAGCTATCTTCAATTATTACAGTATTTTCTGGAATAGATCCTAGAGTTATCATGCATTTCCAGTAAATTTCTGGATATGGCTTGTTACGAACTACATCCTCATTAGATAGAAATACATCAACAAACTCAAGAACTCCTAACTTAAGTAAGATAATTTTAACTGTATTGCGGATACTATTAGAAGCAACTGCAATCTTAAAGCCCGCTTCGATTAATTGTTGGAAGTAATTCATTAATTCAAAATCTTTTGAAATTGATTCTTTCAAAATGTTTGTAACGTTTTTCTGTTTTTCTTCCCATATCTTTTTGAACATACTGGTGGGTAAGCCTTTATTCTTTGATAAAAGGTTTAACTTTTCATTAGTAGGTAATCCCTCATAATCATTAATATGTTCATCCATAGTTAATTTATATTTGCTACCTAAGGCTCTGTTTAAAGCCTCGA
>JAOOML010000056.1 GCA_028409275.1 Prochlorococcus sp. AH-716-I09
ATTATTAGTACCGGGTATTGGGAATCCTATATCGCGTTTAAGTACTATATTTCAAGATAGGAACTAATATATAATATAGGAGTAAATATTTTACCAATGTCTGAATACAGAGATTCGTCTTCAAATAATCTTTTATCATTAATAAGCGGTGCTTTTATTGGAGCAGCAGGTCTAGCTTGGTGGTTAATATCCGAAGCAGACAAAAGAAAGGAGGAAAAAAAACAAAAAGCAATGATGTATTCCTCCAGAATTCAAGATGGCTCAGAAGCGATTGATTCAAATGAAAATATAAATGAAGTTGAAGGAGAGAATCTGGAGAAGAAAGTTGAGCAACTTAATTCTGCAATTGCTGATGTGAGGAAGCAACTTGAAGAGTTGGGGCAATAGAATAAAAAAGGTTCTCAAACAATATGAATAAACTCAGATCATCTGCAATAACCCAAGGTGTGCAAAGATCCCCTAACAGATCAATGTTAAGAGCTGTTGGATTTAATGATGAAGATTTTAATAAACCTATTATTGGAGTTGCTAATGGATACAGCACCATAACACCATGCAATATGGGTTTAAATAAGTTAGCTCTAAAAGCTGAAGAGTCAATAAAAAGATCAGGTGGGATGCCTCAGTTATTTGGGACTATAACAGTAAGTGATGGCATTTCCATGGGAACAGAGGGCATGAAATATTCCCTAGTTTCAAGAGAAGTTATTGCTGATTCAATTGAAACAGCATGCAATGCTCAGAGTATGGATGGAGTACTTGCTATAGGTGGATGTGATAAAAATATGCCGGGTGCCATGATTGCGATTGCAAGAATGAATATTCCCTCAATTTTCATTTATGGAGGGACAATAAAGCCTGGGAAATTGCATGGAGAAGATCTTACTGTTGTTAGTGCATTTGAAGCTGTTGGACAATTAACATCAGGCAAAATTAATGAAGAAAGGCTAATACAAGTTGAGAAAAATTGTATTCCTGGTGCTGGTAGCTGTGGAGGAATGTTTACAGCTAATACAATGTCTGCGGTTATTGAAGTATTAGGGTTAAGTCTTCCTCACAGTTCTACTATGGCTGCTGAAGATCTTGAGAAAGAACTAAGTGCAGATAAAAGTGCTGAGATATTAGTCTCTGCAATAGAAAAAGATATAAGACCTCTAGACCTAATGACTAAAAAAGCATTTGAAAATGCAATTTCAGTAATTATGGCAATTGGCGGATCAACAAATGCGGTATTGCACATCTTAGCTATTGCGAATACTGCAGGAATAGATATCAACATTAATGATTTTGAAAGAATCAGACAAAAAGTACCCGTTATTTGTGACCTTAAACCGAGTGGTAAATATGTGACGGTGGATCTTCATAAGGCAGGTGGGATTCCACAAGTAATGAAAATACTTTTGAATGAAGGATTAATTCATGGCGATTGCAAAAACATTGAAGGCAAAACCATCTCAGAATACTTACAGAATATTCCAGATAAGCCTCCAACTAATCAAAATGTCATAAGAGACATAGAAGACCCTCTTTATAAAAAAGGACATCTAGCGATATTAAAAGGTAACTTAGCGAGCGAAGGTTCTGTAGCCAAGATTAGCGGAGTAAAAAACCCTGTATTAACAGGTCCCGCAAAGATTTTTGAAAGTGAAGAGGATTGTTTAAAATCCATATTAAATAACGATATCAAAGCTGGTGATGTTGTTGTTATTAGAAACGAAGGTCCTGTAGGAGGTCCAGGCATGAGAGAAATGTTAGCTCCAACATCTGCGATTGTTGGTCAAGGGCTAGGAGAGAAGGTGGCCTTAATTACCGATGGCAGATTTAGCGGGGGTACCTATGGTCTTGTTGTGGGTCACATAGCTCCAGAGGCTGCTGTAGGAGGAAATATTGCTCTAATAAAACAAGGTGATTTAATTACAGTAGATGCTGTAAAACAACTAATTGAAGTTGATTTATCTGACGAAGAATTAGAAAAAAGAAAAAAAGATTGGGTAAAACCTATTCAAAAATACAAAAGAGGAATTCTTTCAAAATATTCGAGAATCGTAAGCACATCAAGTTTAGGGGCTGTTACTGATTTATAAATCAGCTCAAATTTTATTTTCTTAATCAATAAAACTTTTTATCCTATTTGCTAAGTTTTCCAATCTAGCGCTGTATTTAGGTGAGTTGCATTTTTTCCCATTATTGCTATCCATCCATAATGTTTTAACTCCACACCATAATATTGGTTCATCAGGGAAATTAAGCTTAGAGATTACTAAAACCAACTCTTTATTTGATTTAAAAAGTTCTAATTCAAGATCATGAATTTCTAATCTTTGACCTTCTTTATCTCGACATAAGATATTAACTGTTAAATCAATATCTTCTTCTTCGAATTCGTATTCACCATTTATTTTTACGACAGAATGAACAAAAGGTTTATTTGTTAAATCTGCTGACTTAGCGATTAAGCTCTCTATATTTTTAGGTGGATTTTCAAATAACACTTATTGATTTAATTAAAACTTTTATTGAACCCTGTTTAAACTCATTATTAAGTAATCCATCATCACCAAACTTAGAGTGTAGTAGTTGCAATCTTTTAATTTTAGATGGCTTGAATTTAAATGGAAAACGTACTTTATTAGCTCTTACTGAAGGTTTTAGCTCACTAAAAGGAATTTGAATATTTGTTGTCCCGAATTTTTTTGTTGGGAATGATTTAATCCATCTAAGTCCACCCGGAATAAATTCGGTTAGTCCTAGTAGATCATCTTCACAAGCGACAGCAAATTTAAAAGTTCTTCCTTGTCCATCAATATTTAATTCAAAGGATGAATACTCAGATACATTTAAGGAAGGTTTATATATAGACGATCTACAACTAACAAATCCTCCTGCTTTCTCGACAATATTACCC
>JAOOML010000057.1 GCA_028409275.1 Prochlorococcus sp. AH-716-I09
CTATTATTCTCTTTTTTATTATAAATTGTTTTTATTACATTGCCATTTTCGTCTAGGATATCAATTTCATCTTCAAAAAACCATTGCTCTTTCCCATTAGATAATTGCAAGACGACCCCAATACCTTTACCATCAGTTATTCTGAAATCACTAATTTTTGCTACCGAAGAGATATTTATAGCATCAACAATTTCTTTAGTAAGTCTATCCTTTGACAGCTCTAAATTAACTTGAACAAAATTCCCTATTTCAGCCTTATCTAAAATTGACATTTTTAGGTCATTATACTTACCAGTATTGTAATTATGTGATTTGTTGAAAATTATTTATTTGAATAATTAAGATTTTTTGAAAATCATTTCAAGAATTCTCTTTATAGATATCGTTAATATCCTCAGGAATACTAAAAATAATCCTAACCATCCTAGAATTATTGCTAAAGACAATAAACTTGAACCTAGATCACGCTGTAGTAAATTCTGCATGAATTTCTAAATTACATAGCTATCAATATACCTTAATAGGCTTTTTATCAAATAAAGACAAGTATCAACTTGTTTTTAGATTCTTCGTAATGTTACTCTTTATTGGAAATGACTTATAAGCTAAAATTTTATAAGGAACTTAATTAAATATTTTGGAGCTATCTTTGAACTCTTACATAGGAATTTTTTTTATTATTGTTGGTCTAATAGTTAGAGTAGATTTTAAATTTTCCATTCAGAGGGATATTTAATTAATTTAATAAAATCTTTTAAATAGTGTATTAAATTCTTAAGTTCTCTAATTCGTTATTAGTTGCTGGAAATAGTTGCCAAAACTTAAAAAGCAGCTTTTAAGCTGCTTAAAAATGGTGGCGGGGGGGAGATTTGAACTTCCGACCTTCGGGTTATGAGCCCGACGAGCTACCAGACTGCTCTACCCCGCGTCATATACATAGCATACATCTGAAAGGGTAATTTTTTTTATTTCTTTAGGATTCTTGGAATTTTAATTGACCTTCAACTTCAATTCGAACTCCTTCAGAAAAATTAAACACCTTATCTTCAATATCTTGAATTCTTAAATCAGATATCCACTCAAACTGTTTTAGTAAGTGAAGACTAACGGCATGCTTTGCTCTTTTTGAGCCATCTTCTACTTTTATAGCCAAACCTATCCCTTCATTTACCTTACATAGACACTGGATACCTTCGGCACCACCTTTACTTATAACTTGTCCATGTGAAGCCTTAATTATTTCTGTATCAAACTTGTTGTTGTCACTTATCATTATTGGATTAGTTGTTATGGCTCTACTAATCTGTTCTAGTTCAGCATTTTCTGAACTGCTTAAAAGTGAATATAACTTAGACATTTCTAATAATTTTAAAAAAAGAGTTGGAGCACCACAGTCATCACGTTCTGCGTGTATTTCAGGTACTGGGATTTCAAGTAATTCAGAAACAATTCTGAATATTTCGATTTGCAGTGGATGGTCCCCCTTTAAATAACTTTCTAATGGCCAATTCATTTTTTTACATGTAGCTAAAAAAGCAGCATGTTTACCTGAACAATTATGTTCTAATGGACTTGTCTTTGACTTTGGACATTTTAGATCACTAATATCAATATCATATTCCCACAAGATTTTGAAGGCTTCCCTTGAATGAAGTTTTGACCCACTATGTGAGCCACATGCTAACGCAATTGATTTTAAATCATTATTGATTTTTGATGCAGCACCACTGCTTACAAAAGGTATTGCCTGAAAGGGTTTTAATGCTGATCTTATGAAACTTTTATATTCTGGATTTCCTGCGCACATTAAAACCCTCCCTTTTTTGTCAGTAACAACAGCATGAATTTTATGTATTGACTCAATATTTGATCCTCTCATTAAGGTTGCTTGTAATGGAGGATTATTGGATGTGTAGAGATTTTTGAAATTTGAACTCATTTAGATGTTGGTATATTGAAAAAGCAAAATTCCTGATAAAGCTAATACTGAGATAATAGAAAAAGTTTGAATTAAATTTTTTAAAATAGGTTTTACCTCAATTGAGGCAATAAGAGATTCTTTTTCTTTTAAAGTTACTGGCTTTAACCATACTTGACCGTCATACCAGCCTGATTCTTCGTACTCAACTTTTTCAGAGGTCAATCTCTTAAATACATGCTTCCAACCAAGATATAACTTTATAGAAACTAATAAGGGTATTGATAAGCTACTAAAAAAACTTAACAGTATGTACTTTAAAAGGGATGATTTAAAATATATACTTCCTGAAGAAATAACAAGAAATAGAACAAAAGCGCCAAGCCAAAATTTAGTTAATACAAGAATTAATGATTTTTTTGTTTTTGGCCAAGAAAAAATAATAGATTTTGATAATTCAATGAATTCATTTGTTGGTTGTTGCTCTCTTGGGACAGGACATTTAGATTCATTCATAAAATAATAATTACGGAAATGTAAGATTATCACCATTACTCCAGAATGATTCAAGGTCATAAAATTTCCTTATTTCTGGTTGAAAAATATTAACAATCAAATCACCATAATCAAGTAAAGCCCATTTCGCCTCGTTAACCCCTTCTTTTCTTATTGGCTCAATTTTAGCCTTCTCTCTCAGTTCCCCCTCTACAGAATTAGTTATAGATCTAACTTGGACATCAGATAACCCTTCTGCAATTAATATCCATTCACTTATGAATGAGACCTTGTCAATTTTAAAAAGTTTTATGTCTTTCGCCTTTTTATCATCACAAGCTTTAGCTGCCATCAAAACCAAACTTTTATTGTCCATATACATTTTCGCTTGAGA
>JAOOML010000058.1 GCA_028409275.1 Prochlorococcus sp. AH-716-I09
CTTCTTTTGACTCTAGATGTCCTCCACCTCATTCAACTGGGGGCGCGTTGGATGTTTGTTTATCTGATAAAGAGGGAAATCTTCTTGAAATGGGAAGCACGGTTGATCAAATGGATGAAACTTCAAACCCAGATTTTTATGCAAACATAAAGAATGAAGAAGCAATTATTTGGGATAGTAGAAGAAATTTATTAAAGGAAATTATGACTAAATTTGGTTTTGCTCAACATCCAAATGAATGGTGGCATTTTAGTTATGGTGATCAATTATGGGCTTGGAAGCATAAAAAAGAAAATGCGATTTATGGAAAAATTTAAATTCTATTGAATCTCATTTAGTAAGTTTAAAATAGAACTTTCATCTTGGGTATTTACAAAATCTCCGAAATCCAAATCCAAATTACTCTTCCAATTATCAAATAATGGTTGAAGAGTTTTTTCTAAATCGTTAAGTTCCATTCTTTGTAAGAATGGTTTAGCCAGCCTTTGTAGATTTTTACTTCCGCCCAACCATAATTGGTATTTGTTTTGCCCACTTCCAACAAGTGCTAATTCGGCCATATAAGGCCTGGTACATCCATTAGGACATCCTGTCATTCTGAATAATATTGTCTTTTCTATTTTTAGATCTAATAGTAAATTTTCAATCCTTTTTAATACATCAGGTAATATTCTTTCAGCTTCAGTCATCGCAAGACCACAAAGTGGTAAAGCAGGACAAGCTAAAGCATGTCTTTGTATTTCATTAATGTTGTCTAAATTTTCGTATCCAATTTTTGATAGAGATTTTTGAATTTCACCTTTGTTTGTATTGGCGATATTACAAAGTAAAATATCTTGATTAGGTGTGAGTCTTAAATCTAAATTATATTTTTTAACGATACTTGTGATGGTATTCTTCTTCTCTCCAGATAATCTCCCTGATAATAATGGTAAACCTACGAAATAGGAGGTTTTATTTTGTTTATGCCAACCTAGATAATCAATAAGAACTTTATCCGGTTCAATTCTAATTTTTTTAATTTCTTTTTTGAAATACTTATCAAAAAGTGTCTTTTTGAACCATTTAATACCTTTTCTATGAAGAAGATATTTCATTCTCGAATTTTTTCTTGATTTTCTATCACCATAATCTCTTTGAATAGCCACAATGCTTTGTATTAATTCATAGATATCAGGTTCTTCAACATATCCAAGTGGATCTGCAATTCTGGCAAAGGTCTCTTCATTATTATGTGTGCGACCCATACCGCCTCCAACATAGAAGTTGCACCCTTCTAGGGTTCCATCTTTAGAAGTAAAAGCAACTATTCCTATGTCATTGGTAAGAAGATCTACAGAATTGTCCCCAGGAACTGTTACAGCACATTTAAATTTTCTCGGTAAATAAGTTGAACCATAAAGAGGTTCATCTTTTATCCCACTAAAAACATTATCTTTGAATTGGAGCTTCCTAATTTCTTCAATATCTTTGTCAGGCTTTATAGTGTACTCTAAATCTCCATCAGCCCAAAGCTCTAAAAAAGTGCCTTGGCCTGCCATTGGGGTGAGAAGATCTGCAACCTTTTTTGCCAATGCTCTTGCAATTTTATAGTCTGGCGAATCAAATGGAGCCGCAGGGGCCATAACGTTTCTATTTATGTCTCCACATGCAGCTAATGTGGAGCCCATTGAATTTACTATTGTTTGAATTACTTCCTTTAGGTTCTCCTTTCTAATTCCATGCATTTGAAAAGCTTGTCTTGTAGTGGCCCTAAGTGTTCCATTACCTAGTTTGTTAGATAATTCATCTAATGCTAAAAATAATTTCCCAGGGACTTCACCGCCGGGATTTCTTAACCTAAGCATCATTTGCCAATCTTTACTTTTGCCCGGCCTTCTATTTTCCCTGTTATCTTGTTGATAACTACCATGAAATTTTAATAACTGAACTGCATCATTGGTAAAGTGATCGCTTTCATTAATTAATTCTGTTGCAAGAGGTTCCTTAAGAAATTGGCTGCTTTTCTTGAAATTTTCAAATTTAGATACTTCTAATCCATTTGCCAAGCAAACTGTTTCTTCCTTGGCAGGATCTTTTTTCTTTTTTACTTTCTCAACCTTGATCAACGGACCAAAACATATCTCTTTTTATACATTAGCGAAAAGCTTATTTAACTGGTAGTAAATTATATTATTAGAAGTCATATTTTTTTCTTGTCTAAATATTTACTTGAGATTGGAACCGAAGAGTTGCCTGCAAAATTTTCTCATTCTGTTTTAGATCAATTTAAATCTCTAATAGAGTTTGAATTGGATAAAAAGTTAATCAAATTCGAACATATAGTTGTTACCTCCACACCAAGGAGGATAGTTCTACTTCTCGAAGGTTTAGTTGATTATGCAGAAGATAATATAATAGAAAGAAAAGGGCCTAAAGCTAATTCAGCCTATTTAAATGGATGTCCTACTAATGCCGCTTTGGGATTTGCTAATAGCTTAGATATAGATGTAGATGAGCTAGAAATAAAAAATACAGAAAAGGGTGAGTTTGTATTTGGAAAGAAAATTGAGAAAGGACTATCAACAAAAATTTCTTTGTCTTCGATTATCCCAAAATTAGTGAATAGTCTTCAAGGTCCTCGATTTATGAAATGGGGGACTGGGAGCAAAAAATTTTCAAGACCTATTTTTAAGATCAACAATATTCAATACTCTTTTTTGAGATAATTTATCAGAAGAGCAAACGGCCTTTATTA
>JAOOML010000059.1 GCA_028409275.1 Prochlorococcus sp. AH-716-I09
TAATCAAATTTCTAAAAAAAATCCAAGCTATATTAATGTATTGAAAATTATTAATAATTATTTTAATAATTGATTATTTGTTTAATTTACTAAAAAGCTAAGTTCTTCATTTATTTACTAATCTTGATTGCGGGGTTAGAATTATTTTGGTTTTAAAAGGTTTTTTTTTGAAAAAGGAATTATCACATCGTTCTCATGAACTGAAAGCTCTTGGTTGGAATCAAGAAGACTTAACAAGATACGAAGACTTATGGGATTATAGTCAAAGATGGGGATTAATAAATTTAGAAAGAGAAGACAGACAGTTTTTGAAGAAAGCAGAAAAGTTGCTACCAAAGATCCAAAATAAAAAGATATCCGTTAAAAAAACTATTGAAGAAAAATCATATTATTTATGGTTAAAATTTTACCTCGATGAAATAAATATTTTTAGTAATTCTAATCTCTCAAAAAATCAACATGGTGTTTGGACACTCTTAATTGAAGAGGAAATAAAACTTCTCAAGGAATTACAACCAGTTATGGGTCTTCCAGATACTTTAAAAGCCAAGAATCTATTCAAAAATAGAAAAGAGCTCATAAATAAAGCTTTTAGCGAATTTGACGCTAAAAACAACGATAAGGGTTTCGATTTTGATGAGGTTCTAAACAAATCTAAAAAAGATGTTGGTAAGAATTGGAAATCAATTACTGAAAAAGATCCTGATGCTAATAAAACTTTTCCAATAATTGATTCTGCAAATATTGAAAAACTCAGATCTGCGATAAAAGAGGATTTAAGTTTATATATGAAAGAAAACTACCCTTCATTAAAAAAGGATTTATAAATATTTATCTTTTTTTTGTTTATTTTTTGGACTTTTTTAAGTTAAATAGATAATAGGATTATATTAAAATTTTGAGCAACCAAAAGTTTGAGACTCTTCAATTACACGCAGGCCAAGTACCTGATCCAACTACAAATTCTAGAGCAGTTCCCATTTATCAAACTAGTTCCTATGTCTTTGATAATGCAGAGCATGGAGCTAATCTTTTTGGATTAAAAGAATTTGGGAATATCTATACACGACTTATGAACCCCACCACTGATGTCTTCGAAAAAAGGATGGCAGCTTTGGAGGGAGGTATGGCAGCACTTGCAACATCCTCAGGTCAAGCTGCTCAATTCTTGTCAATCGTGAACTGCATGACGGCAGGAGATAATTTTGTCTCTACATCTTTTCTATATGGTGGGACCTACAATCAATTTAAAGTACAATTTCCAAGATTAGGAATAGAAGTTAAATTTGCTAATGGCGATAGTATCGATAGTTTTAGAAATAAAATTGATGATAAAACCAAAGCAATATATGTCGAATCAATGGGAAACCCTCGGTTCAACATTCCAGATTTTGAGGGACTTTCTGCTTTGGCGAAGGAAAATGGAATCCCTTTAATAGTGGATAATACTCTTGGTGCTGGTGGTGCATTAATAAGACCAATTGATTTTGGAGCCGATGTTGTTGTGGAAAGTGCAACGAAATGGATCGGTGGACATGGAACAAGTATCGGAGGGGTTATTGTTGATGCCGGAACCTTTGATTGGGGAAATGGTAAATTCCCACTAATGAGTGAGCCAAGCGCTGCCTATCATGGGCTCGTTCATTGGGACGCTTTTGGTTTCGGTAGTGATATCTGCAAATCTTTGGGAGTTCCTGATAATAGAAATATAGCTTTTGCTTTAAGAGCAAGACTCGAATGCCTGAGAGACTGGGGATCAGCTCAAAGTCCTTTTAATTCGTTTTTGTTATTGCAGGGCTTGGAAACTCTAAGTTTAAGGATAGAAAGACAAACTTCTAATGCTCTTGAACTAGCAAAATGGTTAGATTCTAATTCAAATGTAAGTAGTGTTAATTATCCCGGCCTAGCATCTGATCCATATTACTCAAGTGCCAAAAAATATACTACTGGAAGGGGAATGGGTTGCATGCTTATGTTCTCTCTTAATGGAGGTTATGAAAATGCAGTAAAATTTATTGATTCCTTAAAATTAGCGAGTCACCTTGCTAACGTGGGTGATTCAAAAACTTTAGTAATTCATCCGGCTTCAACAACTCATCAGCAATTATCTGAAGAAGAACAATTATCTGCAGGTGTTACTCCGACGATGGTAAGAGTTTCTGTAGGAATTGAGCATATTGATGATATAAAAGCAGATTTCGAACAAGCACTTTCACAAATCACATAGGAAAGGAGATTTATTGGCTTTAATAATTCCTAGTAATTATCACAAGATTAGTGATGTTGAGAAAAATCATATATCTTGGATCGAACCAGAATTGGCAAAAAGACAGGATATACGTCCTCTTAGGATTGGTATTTTAAATATCATGCCTCTTGGCAAGCAGTATGAATTTAACTTACTACATCCACTTGGTTTATCTCCTCTTCAAATTGAGCCAGTTTGGATAAAGCTTAAAACTCACTCTTATAAAACATGGGATCTTAATCATCTAAATAATCTATACATAACTTGGGAAGAAGCAAATAATCCAGAACCGTTAGATGGAATCATCATTACTGGAGCACCTATTGAGCACCTAGCCTTTGAGGAAGTTAAGTATTGGGATGAATTTGTGAAAATTGTAAATGAAGCCAGAAATTCTTGTGCGAGTACTCTTGGATTATGTTGGGCTGGCTTTGCTCTGGCTTA
>JAOOML010000006.1 GCA_028409275.1 Prochlorococcus sp. AH-716-I09
CTTAGCTGCCCATTTTGGAAGACCAAAGGGTCAGGTAAATGAAAAAATGAGATTAACACCAGTAGCAGCTAGATTAAGTGAATTGTTGAAAAAAAATGTTGCTCTTACAAACAGTTGTATAGGTGATAAATCAATCGCAGAATCAAATAGCTTAAATAATGGTGATGTTCTTTTACTTGAGAATGTTCGTTTTTTTGGTGAAGAGGAAAAGAATGACTTGGATTTTGCTAAAAATTTAGCATCGCATGCAGATATGTATGTAAATGATGCTTTTGGTGCTGCTCATAGAGCTCATGCCTCAACTCAGGGAGTTACTAATTATTTAAGTCCATCAGTAGCTGGATTCCTTTTAGAAAAAGAATTGAAATACTTACAAGGAGCAATAGATTCCCCAAAACGTCCATTGGCAGCAATAGTTGGAGGATCAAAGGTTAGTAGCAAAATTGGAGTGCTTGATTCTTTACTAGATAAGTGTGACAAAATTATGATTGGTGGAGGTATGATTTTTACTTTTTACAAAGCTAGAGGTCTTGATGTTGGAAAGAGCTTAGTAGAAGAAGATAAACTTGAGCTTGCCAAAAATTTAGAAGCAAAAGCAAAAGCAAAAGGAGTCGAATTATTGTTACCCACTGATGTTGTTCTAGCTAATGAATTTTCTCCTGATGCCGAAAGTAAAATATCTCAAATTGATTCAATTAGTGGTAACTGGATGGGTCTCGATATTGGTCCAGATTCCATTAAAGTTTTTCAAAATGCTCTTGCAGAATGTAAGACAATTATTTGGAATGGACCAATGGGAGTTTTTGAATTTGATAAATTTGCAGAAGGAACAAATGCTATAGCTACGACCCTTGCAGATTTAAGTGCCTTTTCTGAAGTTTGTACAATAATTGGTGGTGGAGATTCAGTTGCAGCTGTGGAGAAAGCAGGTTTAGCTGAGAAAATGTCTCATATATCTACTGGCGGCGGGGCTAGTTTGGAACTTTTAGAAGGTAAAACTTTACCTGGTGTAGCTGCTTTAAACGACGCTTAGGTTATATATCATCAACAATATCAATACTCTTTGTGAAAGTAATCATTCCCTTTGGGTGAGCTAAGATTCCAGACCAAATTTGTATCCCTGGTTTTGAAGGAGCTCTTGTCATCTTAAAAATTCCCCCAGACGCTAAAGGCTCCAATAATATTTCTTGTTCAAAAAATGAATTCACTTGATGAGGTTTTATAGCACCAGTAATAATTACATCTTCAAGAGGCTTATTTAGAATGATATCGATATCATATTTTGAACCAGTAATTACTTTATTAGGAATTTGAAAACTAATATCTACCTTCATATCATCATTTCTTATTGTAGTAAATAAATTTTTGATAATCCCTTCATCTATTTTCCCATTTTCGATTGAAAATAAATAATCAAAATTTGATTTAAGTAAATGTATTTCTCCATTAACTATTTTTTTTCCAGAAACTTTTATTCGCAAAATATCTTTATTTGGAATATTAGATTTTAATTTTTTGATCTTCCATTTGCTGTCAGCGAAATCATTAATAATCTTTGAAAATTGTTTTGTTATATTTTGGCTTTCAGCATTTCTAAAATTTTTTCTAATAAACTCTAAGTCTCGCTTATTTAAAGAATTTTCTAGATTTCTTATAAAATCAACTTTTAAAGTTTGCGTTATTGCTGAATAGGGAATAATGAGATAAATAAATAAGTAGAGAGGGACTCCTATATTTTTGAATAAGTTTAAATTAAACATTTTTATCATTTATTATTTTTATTCTACTAATTTGAGTTTTTATGTCTAAAAAAAATAATTTATTAGTTGCAGCAAGTGGAACAGGAGGCCATATTTTCCCTGCTTTAGCAGTTTCTAAAGAGGTAGAAGATGAATGGAATATCCATTGGTTGGGGGTTCACCAAAGACTTGATGCAAATTTTATTCCCAAAAAATATAATTTGAGGAGTTTGAATATAAAGACACCAAGAAAAAATATTTTTTTGTTTTATCAATACATAGAAATTTTACTGTCAACTTTCCAAATAATTAGGATCTTAAAAGAAAAAAAAATTAACTTGGTTTTTACGACTGGAGGTTATATATCTGCCCCTACTATAGTTGCTTCAAAACTTCTCAGGATACCTGTCATTATTCATGAATCAAATTTAATTCCAGGAATGGTCACGAAATATTTTGGTTTTTTGTGTAACTATGTTCTCTTGGGATTTAAGAAAACAAATTCTTACTTAAGAAATTGCAAAACTATTTTCACTGGAACCCCTTTAAGACAGCAATTCTATAAATCTAATCCCTTGCCAGAATGGGTCCCAAAAGGAAAAGGCCCTCTTTTGATTTTTATGGGAGGCAGTCAAGGAGCAAAAGCTATAAATCAAATTCTTTACAAATCTCTTGAATTTTTAATGGAAAAAAAGTATCGGATAGTTCATATTGTTGGCGAATGCAATCAAGAACCCTTTCATTTAAAAAATTCCAAAAATTATGTTCAAAAGAAATTTACTAATGAAATCGCAGCTTTAATTCAAAACTGTGATCTTGTAATATCGAGATCTGGTGCTGGAACAATCAATGAACTAATAGAGACTGCAAAACCTTCAATTTTAATTCCATATCCTTATTCTAAAAATAATCACCAGGAGAAAAATGCAATGATTCTTGCTGAAAGTGGTGGCTCGGTTTTAATAAATCAGAATAAAATTTCTAAAGCAGTTTTTGAAGAAACTCTAGAAAGAATTTTTAAAATAAAATTAATAAATGGAAAAAATCAATATGAAATATTAAATCTTATGAAGAAGAACATGGAAAATAAGAATAAAATCAAATCTAAAATTGAGATTAAAAAATTATTTAATTATTTTCTAAAGGAATTTTGAATTTCTTTACATAAAAGAGAGTTATTTTCCCTACTTTGCAAACTTATTCTGGCCCATTTTTCGTTAAGAAATCTAAATGAAGTGCATTCTCTAAGTAATATTCCCTTATTTTCTAAATATTTTATATTTGGCGACAAAGATTTTTTGCTTTCTATTAAGAAAAAGTTGGTTGAAGAGTAATAAACTTTAAGATTTTCTATTGTTGATAATTTTTCACATAATCTCTTTTTTTCAATATTTATCCAGCTGTGAATCTGACTTGTCCATTGTTCATAGAATTTTTTATTACTTAGTAGCTCAATTCCCGCTTTAATAGCAAAGGAATTTAATGGCCAAGGATCTCTATTGATTTTCCATTGTTTAAGTTTTTTCGATGAGCCAATAACGTAACCTAATCTAAGACCAGGCATATTGAAGATTTTCGTCAAGCTTCTCAAGACTAATAAATTATCATATTTTTTTGTTAATGGTATTAAAGACTCTTTGTCGCCATTCGGTGTTATCGATAAGAAAGCCTCATCACAGATAACTAATTTATATTTTTTTATAATTTCCTCTAATGATTTTTTTCCCCACAATTGGCCGGTTGGATTATGTGGATTTGTTATCCAAATAACATCACCTTTAGGTCTAAGTGGAAATGATTGAGGAAAAATATTATTCCAGTTTTTTGGTAATTCGCAATGAATGAAATTGCTATTCCAACAATTTAAAGATCTTTCATAATCAACAAAGCTTGGAGAAGGAATACAACTTATTCCAAATTTGGATGCTTCATAACCTGCCCAGGTTATTAGCTCAGAAGCTCCATTGCCAGGTAATATATTTTCAGGATTTATCCCATGGAATTTACCGATTACTTCTTTCAAATCACTCAAGTTTTTTTCAGGGTAATATCTAAATCCAAGATTCTTAATTTCCGCATTTAATGAATCTATTAATATTTGAGGGGGATCAAAGGGTACTAATGAGGCACTTGCGTCAATAATTTCAGACGGTAATAAATTTAATTTTTTTGCATTTGTATATACATTTCCGCCATGTTTTAAGTTTGATATTTGCATAGCTTCCTTTGCGTAATCATTAGGTTCTTCGGATGTATTCATTATTTAAATTCTCATTTTATTCAACCCATTTCAAATCTGATCCAATGGCTTCTTTTATATTTGATAATTGATGGTTATGGAGTTGCCTTAAAATTCCTTTCAGTATATCGGGGACTAATTGAGGACCTTTATATATCCATCCTGTATAAAGTTGAATTAATGATGCTCCAGAGCAAATTCTTTCCCAAGCTGACTCAGGACTATCAATTCCACCAACTCCAATTAAAATAATTTTTTTATCAATATTATGGATATGTTTTATTATTTGGTTTGCTTTTTTTTGTAGAGGTTTTCCACTTAATCCTCCATTCTCTTCAGAAAGTAATAATCCAGTTTGCTGGATCTTTCTATTTTCAAGACCTAATCTATCAATGCTGGTGTTAGTAGCGATTATTCCATCGATGTTTTCCTCGTTTATTAATTTACAAATATCTTCAATATCTTTAAGGCTTAAATCCGGAGCAATTTTTACGAATAATGGTGGACAATTAGGTAAGTTTTTAATTTCTTTAAGAAGTTCTTTTAGAAGAATTGGATCTTGCAACTTTCTTAGCCCTTCAGTGTTTGGAGAACTTACGTTAATTGCTGCGTAATCACAATATGGAATTAATAATTTTAAAGAAGTTAAATAATCATCTTTCGCTTGAGATAATCCAGTAATTTTAGATTTGCCAAAATTTATTCCCAAACAAATATTCTCCCTGTTTTTTTTAAACTCAAGACCTTGTTCAAGAAAGTTTTTAGCTAGATTTTCGGCACCATTGTTATTGAAACCCATCCTATTTAATGCTGCCTCTTCTTCGGCTAATCTAAATAATCTTGGTTTGGGATTACCATTTTGAGCAAATTTAGTGACTGTACCAAGTTCAGCAAATCCAAAACCAAAATCTTTCCATATGTTTGCAGCATTTCCATTTTTGTCAAAACCCGCAGCTAAACCAATTGGATTACAAAAATTTATTCCACATATGTTCTGACTTAACCTTTTATCAACGATAGAAAATTCTTCATTTAGACTTTTTAGTATTGATGAAACTACAGGCCAATTATGTTTTTTTGAACTGAAAGATAGAAGGCTAAGAGATAAATTAGTTAAATATTCTGCATCTATTCCAGAGTCTTTTTTTAGTATAGGGGTTATCAAGTTTTTATAAAGATTTTTAAATCCCCCTTTCTGTTCATTCATAAAAAATTAAGATTCTTTTTTTTCTATTATCCAATATTTTTTATTTTTAGGAATCAATCTCCAATTACGCCATTCAAAAAGTAGACATTTTTTTATCTTTAAGTGGTTTTCTTCACCCAATAAACTACCAAGTTCTAGTGAACTTAACAAGTATTTTTTTTCTGCAAATTTTTGAATTAATTCATTTCTTGAAAACAATTCCTGAATTTCTGAGGGTGCATTTTTTTCAAAAAAATCAACTGAGGATTCTGGTTTTTTTAAGTTATTTACTATTGATATTCCTTTGCTGTAATTAGTTGCGATTTTATCGACCCTATCATTTTGTTTGTCCCCGCTATGACCTTTAACATATTCCATTATTAGGCCATTAATTCTTAATTGATCAATTTTTTGCCATAAATCGAGATTTTGAACTGATTTCCCAGAGCTAGTTTTCCATCCATTTCTCTTCCAATTAATAATCCATTTTGAATAACCTTCAATAACATATTTACTATCAGTTCTTAATTTAAAATTCTCTTTTAATTTATAGGTTTTTAATTTCTCAAGAGTTTTTATTGCAGCGGTTAGCTCCATTCTATTATTTGTTGTGTTTTGCTCGGAACCACCTATTTCTAATTCGCTATTATCATCAAAAATTATTAAACCTCCCCAACCACCGGGACCTGGATTACCACTGCAGGCTCCATCAGTTGCGGCTTCAATCGCAATACTATCATTATTCATAATTTTTGAAGCCGATATTAAGGTTATCGGCTTGAAAAAATGTACTCTTACTTAAGTGTAACTTTACCGCCAGCTTCTTCAATCTCTTTCTTTAAAGATTCAGCTTCTGCTTTGGCAATTCCTTCTTTTACTGTTTTTGGTGCTGATTCAACAAGTGCTTTTGCATCGCCAAGACCTAAACCAGTTGCATTTCTTACAACCTTAAGGACTTTGATTTTTGCAGCGGCATCAAAGCTTTCGAGAACTACATCAAATTCAGTTTTCTCTTCAGCAGCGCCACTATCTCCATCAGCGCCAGCTGCTCCTGGAGCTGCCATTACTACACCTGCAGAAGCTGCAGCAGATACACCAAAAGCCTCTTCAATTTGTTTTACAAGCTCAGATGCTTCTAAAAGTGAGAGAGATTTTAATGATTCAAGAATTTCTTCAGTTTTTGCGGACATTTTCTTAAAAGTAAATTAGGTTTTGAATTTAAGATTCTGATTTCTCAGAATGTTGTTTAAGTGATCTAGCAATTCCAGAAGGCACTTCATTGATAGAGATCGCAATTTTTGTCGCAACGCCACTAAGAGCGCCAGCAATTTTTGCCATCAATACTTCTTTAGATGGAAGGCTTGCAATTTCTTTTATTTCAGAATCGCTAAGAAGTCTTCCCTCAAATAAAGCTCCTTTAGTTTCGGATTTTTTGGTGTCTTTTTGAAAAGATTGGATAGCTTTTACAGCACCACCAACATCTTCTTTGATTAAGACAAAAGCATTTGTTCCTGTTAGTAAAGTTTCAAGATCGTTCCAATTACTATCTCCATCAATAGCTTTACGCATTAATGAATTTTTAGTAACTTTGCAAATGCCATTGGTTGTTTGCAATCTAGATCGCAAATCTGACATCTCTTTGATAGTTAAACCTTTGTAGTCAAGAACTACAGCCATTTCCGAATCGTTTAAGAGAGATTTGATCTCAGTAACGATTTGTTGCTTATTCTCTAGTGTTCGGCCCATTGTTGTTTTTTGGATCGTAATTTAGGGAGAGCAGGAAATGCGGCAAAGTTCTTTTAAAAGAGGCCGCTTTTATTAGATCCAAAAAGAAATAATTAAGACGAGTCCTCGGTAGGGATTAAAAATTTAGAAGAACTAAATAAACCTACTTTCTTTGGCCGTATTATTGCAGTTTAAATTATACTACAAAGGGTTAACCTTCAGGTTGGTAATCTTGTACTGCATTTATATCTACCTGAACAGAAGGTCCCATAGTAGAAGTTACATAAAAACTTTTCCAATACTTTCCTTTGGCTCCACTTGGTTTATTCTTATCAATTGATTCTTGTAAGATTTTTAAGTTGTCAAATAACGCCTCTTTTGTAAAACTTGCTTTTCCAAAGCGGACATGAACAATACCTGCTTTATCTGCTCTAAATTCGAGCTTACCTGCTTTAAATTCTTTTATTGCATTAGCAATATCATTTGTTACTGTTCCAGCTTTAGGATTAGGCATTAGACCTCTAGGTCCTAAGACTCGTCCTAATTTTGCAACCTTTGGCATCATATCTGGCGTTGCAATAAGAAGATCAAATTCCATATTGCCTTTGTTGATGCTTTCTACAAGATCTTCTTCTCCAAATAAATCTGCACCAGCAGACTTGGCTTTAGATACATTTTCACCGCTTGCGATTACGGCAATTTTGATGCTTTGGCCAGTACCATGTGGTAAAGCGACTGTGGTCCTTAATTGTTGATCAGTATATTTTGGATCAATACCTAAACGTATATGAGCTTCAATAGTTTCATCAAATTTAGCGTTGGCATTTTCCTTGATAATACTAAGAGCTTCAAGTGGAGCGTATACGCGATCTTCTATCTTTGTTGATAGAGCCGCCATTCTTTTTGATAGTTTTTTCATAGTAATTTTGGGTACAAACGGTTATTAACTAACCTCCCCTAAATAGTGATTAATTTTGTATTGAACTTAATCAGTAATAGAGACGCCCATATTACGAGCTGTGCCCTCAATTACTTTCATTGCTGATTCAACACTTGAACAGTTTAGATCAGGAAGCTTAGTTTTGGCTATTTCTTCTAATTGAGCTTTACTTATATTCCCAACAGATCCTTTTGCAGATTCACCTGATCCTTTCTCTATACCAGCTGCTTTTGTTATTAAGACAGAAGCAGGAGGTGTTTTTGTAATAAAAGTAAAGCTTCTATCTTCAAAAACAGAAATCTCAACTGGAATTACAAAACCTGCTTTATCTTGTGTCCTTGCATTGTATTCTTTGCAAAATGCCATGATATTGACACCATGCTGTCCTAAAGCTGGTCCTACAGGGGGAGCAGGATTTGCTTTGCCTGCTTGTAGAGCAAGCTTAATAACTGCAACAATTTTTTTTGCCATTAGATTTGAGAATTTAAGCTGGGGTAGAAAATCATTATTTTACTCGATAATCAAGAACAATTAAAAATTAGTTTTGTTTATTGATTTGAGAGAATTCTAATTCTACAGGAGTTTCGCGCCCAAATATTGAAAGTAATGCTTTTAATTTATTTCTTTCCCCAGAAACTTCTATAACTTCTCCCTGGAAATCCTTAAAAGGACCATCAGTTACTATTATTCTATCTTTTTCTTCAATATCTAATTTGATGACAGCTTTTTTCTCTGATGCGCGCTTAAAGATTCTATTAACTTCTTGCCTAGATAATGGTCGAGGTTTGATATGACCTCGTGATCTCCCAGTACCTCTGCCGTCTTCAGCACCAACAAAGTTAATTACATTTGGAGTACTTTTTACAGCCATCATAGTATCTTCATCCAGAATCATTCTTACGAGGACATAACCTGGGAAAACTTTTTCTTCAGTAGTTTGTCTACTTCCATCTTTTTTTAATTTAATTCCAGGAGTTTGGGGAATTTCAATTTCAATGATTCGATTATTAACTCCTAAAGTTACTGATCTCTGCTCAAGAGTCGCTTTTACTTTTTTCTCACAACTCGATGCTACTTGTACTGCATACCATCTTGCGATGCTAGTATTTGCTTTTGAAGAAGCAAGGTTTGTAGTTAATTCATTACTCATTTTTTTCTGGAAGCTTAATTAAGATCTTTATAAAAATGGACATTCAGGGATAATTTTCAACCAAAAATTTGCGATGCTGCCCATCCATAGAATCTGCTGACAGATGCTATTGCTGCCGCAGAAAAGGATACCATGATTATAACCGCTACCGATTCGCTAAAAAGTTGTTGTTTGTTAGGCCACACGACAAGTTTGAGCTCATCGTAGGTAGATCTTAAAAAATTATTCTTTTTTTTAGGCTCTTCTATTTGAGGTGAATCTTTTTTAAGAGGTTCTTTATTAGTTGTAGGACTTGTCACAAGATTTTTTAGAATTAAGCATTATGCCTTGTTTTTATTTTAGCTTATCGATTTACTACTCAGCTAGGTTTGAAAACAATCTCATCCTTTTTAGTAGGGTTAAGTTTAATTGAGATATTTTTTTTGTTTTTGAAGTTATCCTCTAACAGTTTTGCGGCTAAGGGGTTTTCTATCTGTCTTCTAAGTTCCCTGCTAAGTGGTCTAGCACCATATTCAGGTTCATAAGAATCGTTTGCAATTTTATTAATAACTTTTTTGTCTATAACGATATTTATTTTCTGTTCTAGAAGCAGGCTTTTTAAATCTTCTGTTTGTAGAATGATAATTTTTTGAAGTTCATCAATAGATAATGGATCAAACTTTACTACTTCATCAATTCTATTTAAAAATTCTGGTCTAAAAATTGCAGATAATGAATTACTTATAGCATTATCTAGAGTTTGTTGATCTTTTTCTAAATTTTCCTCACTTTTAGAGATCTTTTGTGAATATTCCAGTATAAATTTCCCCGCCAGATTACTAGTCATAATAATTACGGTATTTTTGAAGTCTACGGTTCTTCCTTGAGAGTCTGTTAATCTTCCTTCATCTAAAACTTGTAAAAGGATATTAAACACTTCTGTATGTGCTTTTTCTATCTCATCAAGAAGAACTACTGAATAGGGTTTTCGCCTTACAGCTTCAGTTAATTGTCCTCCCTCTTCATAACCAACATAACCTGGAGGAGCTCCCAAAAGTCTTGCTACTGCATTCTTTTCCATATATTCGCTCATATCTAATCTTAAAAGTGCCTCATCTTCATCAAATAAGGCTGATGCTAGAGATTTGGCTAATTCCGTTTTGCCCACACCTGTAGGACCCATAAATAAAAAAGATCCAATAGGTCTTTTGGGACTTTTCATGCCAACACGAGCCCTTCTAATTGCAGCAGAAACAGCTTTTATAGCTGTTTCTTGTCCAATGACTTTTTGACTTAACTCTGTTTCTAGATTTACTAATTTTTTACGATCATTTGAAACTACTTTAGAAATTGGAATCCCTGTGATTTTTGAAATAACATCAGCAATATCATCAGGTTCAACTTGATATTGAAAAGGGAAGTTCCTATTTTTTTTGACTTTATTAAAGTTTTCTTCAATTTTTTGTATTTCATGCTCTATATCACTTAACTCTTCTTCAAGCTTTTCAAAAAAATCCAAATCATTTGTAATCTCTTGATTTGATTTATCTTTAATTTTTTTGATTAGCTTATCTTCTTCTTTCATCAAACTAGATAATTGTTCCATTTCTTCGCGAAAAATTTCCCAATTCTCTAAAAGTAGGTGCAATTTTTCCTTTGATTGTTGCTTCATATTCAGGAGTTTTTCTAGCTCTTCGATATTTTCACCTTGTAAATTTCTCAGTTTTTCTTCAATAGTATGAATTTTGTTTTCTTGTTGGAGAATTATTTGAGGCTTTTGATTAGACTCGATTTTTAATTGCGCAGCAGCTTCATCAATTAAATCTATTGCTTTATCAGGGAGACATTTATCACTGATGTATCTGTCGGCTAATTTCGCAGAATAATTTACAGCTTCTTCAGAAATTCTTATGCCATGATGTAATTCATATTTCTTTTTGATGCCCTGCAGTATTTGTGCGCTCAATTCTACTGAAGGTTCATTAATATTTATCTTTTGAAAGCAATTATTCAATGCCTGATCTTTTTCAATAGTTTCACGAAATTTTTCAGGTGTTGTAGTTCCAATACATCTAAGTTCTCCTTCAGCTAATAAGGGTTTTAAGATATTACTAATATCAGCAGTAGATCTGTCAGAACTTAATATTGAGTGGATTTCATCAATAAATAAAATCATACCTTGGCTTGGATCGTTTAATTCCTGAATTATTAAGCTTAGTCGTTCTTCTAGTTGGCCTCTAAATTTTGTCCCAGAAACTAATGCACCTAAGTCAAGTGAAATAATTTTAAAGTCTTTTAAAGAATCAGGAACTTTTTTATCTATGATTAATTGTGCCAGTAATTTCGCAATTGAGGTTTTACCTACTCCAGGATTGCCAATAAGTATTGGATTATTTTTGTTTCTTCTACATAGTACCCTCATTAAATTATTGATTTCATTTTCTCTTCCTATAACAGGATCCAGTAACCCTTTTATAGCTGATTCTGTTAAATCTTTTCCATAAATTGAAAGAGCATTTTCATTTTCTTCAACCTGCTTTTTGGTGTCGATTTGAAGTTCTCTTTTAGGTAATGGAACAATAGCTTTTTCTAGTTTTTCTTCATTGTTAAAAGTAACTATGTTTGATTCAGCATTAGATTGCTTATTTATCTCAATTACTTTCTTATAGTCAACAGAATCTTTTGATTGATTAATATTTGGGAAAAACTTTAATTCTTCCTCTAATCTTTCCATTGAGAGATTGCCTTCTTGAAAAACATAATTACCAATTCTTAAATCTCTACCAAGAGCAATTAATAAATGCGGAATTTCTATAAATCTTGATCCCCATTGAATTTTAATCTGATTTGCATTATCTAATAAAATTTCTAAGTCTTCTCCGATAGTAAAAAGATCCGATTCATTTGTTGGTGTCTCTTCTAAAAAATCTTCTGTTATATCTAAAACTGTGTCTTGGTCTATTGATAATTTTTCGATGAAAGCAAAAAATTGATTTGATGAAAACAATGTATGAATTACATGCTCAATATTAAATTCGCTGTGATCCCATTTTTTTGCGGTTTCTTCCCCTAATAGAAGAAGATTCCAACTTATATCGCTAAAAAGCTCAGGACTTGATGTAAGTGTTTCTCTCATAAACTATAAAAAATATAGTTGATTATTAATTAATATTCTAAATAGGATTTGCATTAATAATCATCCAATAATTTTCAAATTGTAAGATGAAATTTCAAAATATGATTATGAAAGGGTTGTGGTGAGTATGGAATTAATAAAAGCCTCCATTCATATCTAGGTTGTTCAAAAATCAAAAATTATATTTGGTTAACATATATATTTCAGATATTAGCCAAATAGTTCAGCTATTAATAGGATTTAAATAGTAATGATTAAATTGTGAAAGAAACCATTGATTTTCTTATTGACACTATTGAAGCAAGGCAAGTCCTTGATTCAAGAGGCAATCCTACTGTAGAGGCAGAAGTATTTTTGGAATGTGGGGCCAGTGCTAGAGCAATTGTTCCCAGCGGAGCCAGCACTGGTGCTCATGAGGCACATGAATTAAGAGATGGCGGTTCAAAATATATGGGGAAAGGGGTTTTAAATGCTGTTAATAAAATTCATGAAACAATATCACCGGCTTTGTGTGGTTTGTCAGCTTTAGATCAAACTGAAGTAGATAACTTGATGATTGAAATTGATGGAACTCCTAATAAGTCTAACCTTGGAGCAAATGCAATCCTTGCAGTAAGTCTTGCAACTGCTAGAGCATCAGCAAATGCTTTAGACATTCCCCTTTATAGGTATCTTGGAGATCCATTATCTAATCTTCTCCCAGTTCCATTGATGAATGTAATAAATGGTGGTGCTCATGCACCAAATAGTCTTGATTTTCAGGAATTTATGCTTGTGCCTCATGGGGTTAAGAATTTCAGTGAATCATTAAGAATGGGGACTGAAATTTTTCACTCATTAAAAGCATTACTTGATAAAAAAGGTCTATCTACTGCTGTAGGCGATGAGGGTGGATTTGCACCTAATTTGTCATCGAGCGAAGAAGCAGGGGACTTATTAATAGAAGCAATTCAAAAGGCCGGATTTACTCCTGGTGAGCAAGTATCTTTAGCTTTAGATGCTGCTAGTACTGAATTTTATAGTGATGGTTTTTATAAATATGAAGGAAAAAGTTTAAATAGTTCTGAAATGATTTCATATCTTTCAAGATTAGTTTCTAATTATCCTATAGTTTCGATAGAGGACGGTTTAGCAGAGGATGATTGGGAGGGTTGGTCAGAATTAAATAAAGAATTAGGTAATAAAGTTCAGCTTGTGGGTGATGATTTATTTGTTACTAATACAGAAAGGTTAAGGAAAGGGATTATGGAAAAATCTGCTAATTCAATCCTAATAAAGGTAAATCAAATTGGAACATTAACAGAAACATTGGAAGCCATTGAGTTAGCTAAAATGTCTGGTTTCACAAGTGTTATTAGTCATAGAAGTGGTGAGACTGAAGATACAACAATTGCTGATTTATCTGTCGCTACAAGATCGGGTCAGATCAAGACCGGCTCTTTGAGTAGAAGTGAAAGGATTGCAAAATATAATAGGCTTTTAAAAATTGAGGAGGAATTGGGAAATCAAGCAAGATTCGCTGGAGCTTTAGGTTTGGGACCCAAAAATATATAGTTTTTTTAGCGTTTAAGTTTTTCTAAACGTGAGCCTTTTCTCATACTTAATTGGCATTTTATCCAATCAATACTTATTGGTAGTGCAAAAAAAAGTGGCAACAATGCAAAATTATTTTGTTTATTGGTTACAAGTAAAGCAGATGCAATTGATAAGCTTCCTATAAGAATCGAATGGCCTAAAGTTTTTTGAGCAGTAAACATTTTTTTGAATTGCCTATCAGACTCTCCCATTCTTATTTGCAATTGTAAATCGCCCTGCTCTAATCTTTCTAAACTTTCGTCTATTCTTTTGGGAATTCCAACAGCTTTCGATCCTAGTTCACCTACTTGCTTTCCAAATTGGTTAATTAAATCGTTAGGAGTTTGATTATTTGAAGTCATAAGTTCTATTAAATAAGGCTTGGTGACTGATACAAGGTTAAACCCTGGATTAAGCATTCTACCAACTCCTTCAAAAGTTGATAAAGCTCTCATCACAAAGATTAAATCTACTGGTAGTTGAAATGGTGTTTCATAAACAAGTTCGTATAAATCTCCAGATAATTTTTCAATAATATTTGGACTAAATGGTGGAGTTAAGGCTTCTTTAAGCATCAATCTGACTAATCTTCTGACTGGTCCTACATCAATATCTTTTGAAATTAGCCCAGCTTGTTGTAATTGACTAACAAGTGATGATGCGTCTCTTAAAGCAGCAGCCTTAACCATTCCCCCTAATCTTGTTTGAAGATTATTGGAGATATTGCCCATCATTCCAAAATCATAAAAAATCAATTTACCTTTACTTGATACTGCTAGATTACCTGGATGAGGGTCTGCATGAAAAAAACCGTAATTTACTAATTGTTTTAAATAACTAATGGCACCTATTTCTGCAATTTTTGGTAAATCAATTTCTTGTGATTGTAATTTTTCTAAATCGCTGATTTTTGTTCCTTCTAGATAACTTAAACAAAGCACTTTTTCACTGCCCATATCCCAAATTACTTCAGGAACTTCAACATTTTCATCATCAAGAAATTGTTGTCTAAATCTTGCTGCATATTGTGCTTCACAATTAAAATCAAGCTCCTTCATGAGAACTTTCCTACACTCTTTTGCGATCTCAACCCAGTCTCTACCTCGACTCCAATTCTCATTTTTCTGTAATAATCCTGCTATTTGCTGCATTATCCCCAAATCGATAATAAATAATTCTTTTAAATTAGGCCTTTGAACTTTAAATACTACTTTCTTACCATCTTTTAAAGTCGCCTTATGAACCTGAGCTAATGATGCTGATCCAACCGGATCGCATACTATTTGATCTATTTCATTAAACTTTGATCCTAATTCTTTTCTGATAGTTTCTTCAACTTGCTTAAATGAAAAATTAGGAACTTGATCCTGTAATTTAGATAATTCCTGTATCCATGTATTAGGAATCAAATCAGGTCTAGCTGATAATAATTGTCCAATTTTAATAAATGCTGAACCAAGCTTAATTAATTGATTAGTAAACCACTTGGCTCTTTTTATTTGAACCCTACTTTTTTTATTGCTCTTAGTTTGGAAAATTGTAAATCTAATATTATCTATCCACAAATTTATTAAAAGCGAAATCAGAGTTATCCAAATAAGAAAGGCCCTCTTCAATTTTTTTAAACGATAATCAAGAATGTGATAACTCATTTAATTTGATTATTTATGGTTTTATTAAAAATATCAATTTGCCGATTGATACCTTCAATTTCATTTAAAGCTTTTTTTATATTGGAATCTTGATAAGTATTTGTGGACTCATTTTCTTGAATATTCTCGGCTTTCTCCATTCTTGAGGCTTCTTCGATTATGGATTCTTTCAAACTATCAAATTCTTTTTTTAGAATTTCAGGAGCATCCTGAGCAATAGTTGTTGCTTCTTCAATTTTTTCGACCAATATTTCATTTAATTTTTCGGTTACTTTCTTAATAGCGGCTTTTAAAAGGTAATCAGAATTGGTCATGAAAATATTATGTTTCTACGGTAATTGATTTTTCGATATGACCTAATAATAGATCAATACAGAACATTTCACGTAACTGATCATTTTGATAATTAATTTTTTATATTTTTCCTATGTAAGTTTGTTTCTATATTATGCTTTTTTCTTTTTTTTCTTTTAACTTATATCTATATATTAGGTTAGGTATTTACATTAAAGATATCTTCTAACCAAAAACTCATCTAATTAACGACTAAAAAGGAGTTTTATTAAATTGGAAATTATTGAGTCAGATGTAGTTATTATCGGAGGCGGCCCAGCTGGTTGTACTTGCGCACTTTATACATCTCGTTCAAACCTAAAGACAGTAATTTTAGATAAAAACCCTTCTGTTGGCGCCCTAGCAATAACTCATCAAATAGCTAATTATCCAGGTGTTCCTGTTGATATAAGTGGGGAGAAATTACTTACTTTAATGAGAGAACAGGCTGTGCAATACGGTACAGACTATAGAAGAGCACAAGTGTTTGGAATAGACGCTAGTGGCGAATGGAAAATGGTTTATACCCCCGAAGGCACTTTCAAAGCTAAAGCACTTGTACTTGCAAGTGGAGCTATGGGTAGGCCTGCCTCATTTAAGGGCGAAGCGGATTTTCTTGGCAAAGGAGTAAGTTATTGTGCTACATGTGATGGTGCTTTTTATAAAAATAGAGAAGTTGCTGTTGTTGGAGTGAACAAGGAGGCAATTGAAGAGGCAACTGTTCTAACTAAATTTGCATCAACTGTTCATTGGATTACATCAAGCGATCCTAAATCAGATAATGAAGAAGCTATGGAATTGATGGATAATTCAAATATAAAACATTGGAGTAGAACAAGATTATTAGAAATATTGGGTAATGATATGGGTGTTAATGGGGTTGTTGTAAAAAATAAGCAAGAAGAAAATCCTATTAATTTAAATTTAGATGGAGTCTTTGTCTATATGAGTGGTTCAAAGCCGATTACTGATTTTTTAGGGGATCAAATCGCTTTAAAAGAAGACGGAGGAGTGGTTGTGGATGACTTTATGTCTACAAACTCTGATGGAGTATGGGCTATTGGGGATATAAGAAATACACCCTTTAAACAAGCCGTTGTTGCGGCTTCTGATGGATGTATTGCTGCAATGTCCATTGATAGATATTTAAATAGTAGAAAAAATATTAGAGTAGATTGGATTCATTCTTAAAAATAAATATTTCTTTTTTAATTTAAAGGGGTGTTGCTTCAGAAATATAAGCTACCCCTCCGTAGTAGCTTAAATCATCCCTGATGTTATCTCTCATTTTGTCTATTAATTCTTGCTCACAAAAAACAATTACATGAGCATTTGCTCCTAATCCTGTAAATTCCATATCTTCAGTAACAACTCTTTCAGGCCCTCTGCCTGTGGCGTGTTTCATAACTGTATATCCAGGAACATTTGCTTTTTCTAAAGTTTTAATGATTGCATCAAGTTCTCTTTCACTAAAAATTAGGTCTAATCTTTTCATTTTTATAAAGGGGAAAGTGGGATAATGGTATTTACTAAACTCATGTATATGGGAATGCCAAGAACAATATTGAATGGGAAAGTAAGACCTAGTGTTGTTGAAATATAATAACTAGATTTAGCTTCTGGAACTGTCATCCTCATAGCTGCAGGAACTGCTAAATATGATGCGCTTGCACATAAAACCACAAATAAGAGTGCGTTGCCAGGTCCTAAAGATAAAAATCTTGCAATGAAAACACCTATAAATGCATTAAAAAGAGGCATGAAAATTGCAAAGCCAATCAAAAACGAACCTGCATTTTTCAGCCTTGGTAATCTTTGAGCAGCGACTATACCCATATCTAATAAGAAGAAGCATTCTGCCCCATAGAATAATTGTCCAGTAAATGGCTCCATTTTTGTAATCCCTGAGGGATTACTGGAAGCAGTCAGAAATCCCACAATTAAGCTTGAAAGCAATAAATACACTGATCCATTCAAAAGGGATTCATGTAATATTGCGCTTAGATGCATTTTTCTTGATTTTGGTCTATTTTTTGGAGCTGCAAATTTTACTAGTAATAATCCAACAATTATTGCAGGAGATTCCATTAAAGCTAAGGCGCCAACCATAAACCCATCAAAAGCTATTTTTTGACTATCTAAAAAACTTTCTGCAGAAATAAATGTAACAGCACTTATTGAACCGTATGCTGCTGCTATTGCTGCTGAATTAAAGACATCAAACTTAAATCTTAAAATTAAAAATCCAATCAGAGGGATTAATAGTGACATTAGTATTGCAGCGCTTAAAGTGGGCAATACTTGATCACTAAAACCACTTTTCTGTATCTCTATACCTCCTTTAAACCCAATAGCTAAAAGCAAATATAAGGAGAAGAGTTTAGGTAATGGAGCTGGTATTTCTAAATCAGATTTAAAGAGTACTGAGACTGCTCCAATTAAAAAGAAAAGAACTGGCGGGGCTAAAACATTTTGCAGGATTGGATTTACTTCCATAAATTATTAGGCTATTTCATTTAGAGCGGTTTCTAAAGCTTCTTTTCTTGTCTCAATAATGCCTTCAACTCCAAACTTAGCTAATCTTTCCTTGACTTTTTCGTTTGCCCCAGCAACAAATGCTTTTCTGGAATTATTTTTTGCTTCTTGCATCATATCCTCTATTGCGAGAGTCGCCGTCACTCCAAGTCTTGGTACATCAGTTATATCTAATATCAAAACCTTGTAGTTTCTTACTAACATCATTCTCTCAGATATACCTTTAGCTGCTCCAAAACTAAGTGGTCCTTTAAGTCTAAATAACATTACTTCTCCTGAACATCTATCCAGTAGTGCTTTTTCATCAGCAGGTAATACATTTTTAGCTTGATCATCTTTTGATAAAGGATTATCCTCATCCATACCTTCTAGTTGAGTTTCGGTTATTGAATCAATAGTGAGCATATTTGCAATGAATACACCGACTAAAACTGCCCAAATTAAATCCCAAAAAACAGTCATTAGGAGTACTCCATACATTACAACTGAAGTTTTTAAAGATAATTTGTGAGCCCTCCTCAAGAATCCCCAATCAATAATATCTAGACCAACTTTTATAAGAATTCCTGCTAGCAATGCAGTTGGTATTTGCTCTGCTAAAGGACCTGCGCCAACTAAAACTATCAACAAGACAACTGAGTGAACCATACCAGAAATGGGAGTGGATCCTCCAGATTTGACATTAATAACTGTTCTCATTGTTGCTCCTGCTCCAGGTAAACCTGAAAAAAGGCCTGCAACAGCATTTCCAATTCCTTGACCAATAAGTTCTCTGTCAGAATTATGTTTTGTTTGAGATATATTATCTGCTACTAGAGATGTTAGTAAGGAGTCAATTGCGCCAAGAACTGCGAGGACTAATCCAGCCTTAAAAATAATTGGAAAATATTGATTAAAACTTGGGAAATTTAAAGATGGAACTCCCCTTGGAATGTCTCCAATTCTATCAATAGCTCCATCTCCAAAAATTCCAATTGATATTGGAGTTACTATCAATAGGGCTAAGAGAGGAGAAGGAACCCATTGACTTATTTTTCTTGGAGTAAGAAATACTATACCTAGCGTCATTATCGCTACTCCAATAGCAGCACCGTTTGGCTGGAAATTTGAAAATACAGTAGATAAAGATTCGACTACTCCACCTCTAGTGCTAATTCCTAGTAATGGCCCGATCTGAAGCGCAATGATTATTACTCCAATACCAGACATGAATCCTGATACAACAGAATATGGAACTAAAGTAATGTATTTACCTAGTTTTAGAATCCCAAATAATATTTGCAGTAAGCCGCCAATTACTACAGCGGCCATCACTAAAGGTAAAATTTGTCCTGCAGACAGATCTCTTGGAACCCCCACTGCTGCTAAGCCTGCTACTACGCCAGCAACAGTTACACTCATAGGACCGGTAGGCCCACTAACTTGAGCAGGTGTTCCGCCAAATAATGCTGCTAAAAAACCAACTACTACTGCCCCATATAGTCCATAAATTGCTCCGCCAGGTCCTAACGCAGCATTACCAAAAGCAAGAGCGAGAGGTAAAGCCACCACTGCGGCTGTGATCCCTCCAAGAATATCGCCTCTTACATTTTTTAGATGAAATCCATTAATTATTTTCAAAGATACTCTCCTTAAAAGAAATACTTAACTAAAAGATATTATCTCTTTATGACGTAAATTTGTAAAAAATAAAGTTTGTGCAAAATATTTTTGTAACTTTTTACTCTTTTATTTAAACCAATTAAGTTAATTTTCCTGAACAAAAGTAGTCTCTGATTGATTTATGTGCGAGGCAAGCGATTAATGTATTAGATAAATATTTTTCAACTTAAATAATATTAAAATGAACTCGATTATTCGCCCAAGAAGACTAAGAAGGACTGAGGCAATAAGAGAAATGGTAAGAGAAAACCATTTAAAGGCTTCGGACTTTATATATCCCTTATTTATTCATGAAAAAGATTGTAAAGAGGAAATTTCAGCAATGCCGGGAACTTATAGATGGGATATTAATGGCTTAATAAAGGAGGTTACAAGGGCATGGGAATTGGGAATAAGGTGTGTGGTTCTTTTTCCAAAAATAAACGATAGCTTAAAGACTGAAGATGGAGCAGAGTGTTTTAATAAAGACGGTTTAATACCTAAAGCTATTCGAATATTAAAAAAAGAGATTCCAGAAATGGCAATAATGACAGATGTTGCCTTGGACCCATACTCGTGTGATGGTCATGATGGATTAGTTGATGAAACTGGAAAAATATTGAACGATGAAACAATCGAAATTTTAAAAAAACAAGCTTTAACACAAGCTAGAGCTGGAGCAGATTTTATTGGCCCTAGTGACATGATGGATGGGAGAGTTGGAGAAATTAGAACTGCTCTTGATAGTCAAGGATTTATTGATGTGGGTATTATTAGCTACACAGCAAAATATTCATCTGCTTATTATGGTCCTTTTAGAACTGCTTTAGATTCGGCTCCAAGAGAAAATAGTAAGAAAATAATTCCAGATAATAAGTCTACATATCAAATGGACCCTGCCAATTCAAAAGAGGCCTTAATTGAATCTGCATTGGATCAGTATGAGGGCGCTGATATTTTGATGGTAAAACCAGGAATTTCATACTTGGATATTGTTTATAGATTAAGCACTTTTTCAAATAAACCTATAGCTGCATATAACGTTAGTGGGGAGTATTCCATGGTAAAGTCTGCTGCTATGAAGAACTGGATTAATGAAAAAGATATTGTTTTAGAAACGTTGCTTAGTTTTAAAAGAGCAGGAGCAAAATTAATACTCACTTATCATGCTTGTGATGCATCTCAATGGTTGCAGGATACTTAAAAACTCATTATTAACGAAAATTTGGTTTATTCTTAGATTAATATTTAATTCACTGCTTTGTTTTGAAGTTTTCACAAGGGGTAAATAGGATTGGTCACATCGCACTTAGAGTAGAGAATCTCGAGAGGGCCAAAGCTTTTTATATTAAATTGGGGATGAATTTGGTCTGGGATGATAAAGATTGGTCTTATTTGGAAGCTGGTAAAAGTAAAGATGGACTTGCGTTGCTAGGCCCTAGCTATAAAGCTGCAGGTCCGCACTTTGCTTTTCATTTTGAAAATAGAAAAGAAGTGGCAAATATTCAAAATGATTTAAAAAATTCTGGTGTAAAAGTTGGACCTTTACATGAACATAGAGATGGAACAGCATCTTTTTACATGAAAGATACTGAAGGAAACTGGCTAGAGATGCTTTATGTTCCTCCTGAAGGGATTCAATCAAATGTTTGATTCTTTTTTTTTGTATGCAAGAGAAAAGTTATTCTAAAAAATCATATTCAGATAATCCTATAGAAGATGAATCTATAAGCCTTTTAGAGTGGGATTCACTAAAAACGCATTTATCCTCATTTGCCTCTACGGAAATCGGTAAACGAGCAATTTTAAATTTTGAAATTCCTTCAGAATACGAAGTTTCTAAAAAACTTTTGAATGAAACGGTTGAAATAAGTGAGCTAGAAAATAATTTAGATACATCAATTAGTTTTTCTGATGTTTTTGATATTAAAAAAAATATTGAAATTTGCTCAAAGGGAGGAGTTATTTTATCTTTTGACTTGTTAGAAATTGCGAAAACAATCTCTGCGTCAAGGAATTTAAAAAAAATCATCTTAGATTTTGAAAAAAGGCCTTTTATTTCATCATTCACAAAGAATTTAATTGATCATCATAATATCGAAACGATTTTAAAAAATGGTATCGAATCTAATGGAAGGATTGCAGATAATGCTAGTAGTAAATTATCTATTCTCAGAAAAGAATTATTATCCAAGAAACTGGAAAGAAAAATATTAGTGGATAAATTTATTCAAAAGAATTTAGCTTTTTTACAAGATACTACTATTGGAGATCGATATGGGAGGCCAGTTGTAGCAATAAAAGTTAATTATGTAGATAAATTTAAAGGCATAATTCATGATTCTTCATCTTCAGGAAATACAGTATATTTTGAACCTGATAGTGCATTAAATAAAGGTAATAAGATTGCTTCTTTAGAGGCTAAGATCACCGCAGAAGAATTTAAATTACTTCAGAAATGGTCTCAAGTTATTGCTGATAATTCAGATAATCTCATTGCAATGTCGTCTATTTTATTAAGATTAGAAAATGCTTTAACCCGTTCAAGATATTCGAAATGGATTGGAGGTAAAACTCCTATTTTTGAAAAAAATCCTATCGTTTCCCTAATTGGTTTTTGTCATCCCTTATTGATTTGGGAAAACAAGAAAAAAGGAGCTCCATCACCAGTTGCCGTTGATTTCCATATAAATAGAAATATTAAGGTTGTAACTATTACAGGTCCAAATACCGGTGGTAAAACTGCCGCTTTAAAAGGTTTGGGTTTGTCTTTATTAATGGCTAGAGCAGGCTTATTGATTCCTTCCACTAATAATCCAATTATTCCTTTTTGTCCAAATATATATGTTGATATAGGTGACAAGCAATCATTAGAAGAAAATTTATCTACCTTCAGTGGGCATATATCCCGGATAAAAAAGATCTTAGAATCACTTGAAAATAGGAGAGGATTGTCAATTGTTTTGTTAGATGAGATTGGATCTGGCACAGATCCTCTTGAAGGTAGCGCTCTTGCAATAGCTTTGTTAAAAGAATTTGCAAATAAATCTGATATCACTTTGGCAACTACACATTATGGAGATATTAAGGCATTAAAATACAATGACCCCCGATTCGAAAATGTTTCAGTTGCCTTTGATGAGGATTCTTTGAAGCCAAAATACATACTCAACTGGGGAATTCCTGGAAGAAGTAATGCTTTGTCAATTTCGAAGAGAATTGGTCTTGATGAAAGCATACTCAATGAAGCTGCAAATTATCTAAAGCCAAAAGAAGTTGATAATATCAACAGTATTATTAAAGGACTTGAAGAAGAGAGGACCAAACAACAAAATTCTGCGGAAGCTGCTGCAGAACTTATTGCAAGAACTGAAATATTACATGATGAATTGAAGAGAAATTATGAATATCAAAAAATAAATGCTGAAAAAATTCAGGAAATTGAAAGGTATAAATTATCAAAACATATTGTAGATGCTAAAAAAGAGGTGATAAATTTGATTAAAAAATTAAGAGATCAAAATCTTAAAGGAGAGGATACTAGAATCATTGGAAAAAGATTAAAGGAAATTGAGACAGAACATTTAACCCAAAAAAAAGTTGAAAAGTCAATATCATGGAATCCTAAGGTAGGTGATTTTGTAAAAATTAAAAGTCTTAATAGTACAGGTCAAATAGTAGGTTTGGATAAAAAGGGAGGTTTTTACGAAGTTAAATGTGGTTCATTTAGAAGCACATTATCTGTAAATGATTTTGAAGGAATTAACGGAGAAAAGCCGAATTTCAAAAAGTCAAAAATTGAGATCAAGTCTTCAAGAGAAGATTTCTCTTTTTCTAAAATTAGAACTAGTAAAAATACAATTGATGTAAGAGGACTAAGAGTTCATGAAGCCGAAATCATTATTGAGGAGAAAATTAGAAAATTTCACGGACCGCTATGGATTGTTCATGGAATTGGAACAGGGAAATTAAAAAAAGGATTAAGAAAATGGTTATCAGGTTTGAATTATGTTGATAAGATTGAAGATGCTGCCAACAACGAGGGTGGACCTGGTTGCAGTATTGCGTGGATAAAATAAAATTTAAAATATTCAGAAAACCATTAAATAAGTGTATTTAAGTGCAATTTATTGATCAAGCAAAGATTATTCTTAAAGCTGGAAAAGGTGGAAATGGAATAGTTTCATTTAGAAGAGAAAAATTTGTTCCTGCGGGGGGGCCTTCCGGGGGAAATGGAGGCAGGGGGGGTTCAGTAATATTGGTTGCTGATAATAATCTTCAAACATTATTGGATTTTAAATTTAAAAGAGAAATAATTGCTGAAGATGGATGCAAAGGTGGTCCTAATAAAAGATCTGGCGCTTCAGGTCAGGATACAATCCTTAAAGTTCCTTGTGGTACGGAAATCAGGGATATTAAAACAGGCATTATTTTAGGAGACTTGACTAGTGACAAACAGAGCTTAACTATTGCCATTGGAGGAAGAGGTGGACATGGTAATGCATATTATTTAAGTAATCAAAATAGAGCCCCAGAATCATTTACTGAAGGCAAAGATGGTGAGATATGGGAGATTCAATTAGAACTCAAACTTCTTGCAGAGGTTGGTATTATAGGTCTTCCTAATGCAGGGAAAAGTACTTTAATTTCCGTTCTATCATCTGCTCGTCCAAAAATCGCAAACTATCCTTTCACAACTTTAATACCTAACTTAGGTGTAGTAAGAAAATTAGATGGGAATGGCTGCCTTTTTGCTGATATTCCTGGATTAATATCAGGGGCAGCTGATGGGGTAGGTTTAGGGCATGATTTTTTGAGGCACATTCAAAGAACAAAGATACTGGTACACTTGATTGACTCAATTGCAGAAAATCCAATACATGATTTTGAGATCATTGAGCAGGAATTAAAAAAATATGGGAAAGGTCTTTTAGATAAAGAGAGGATAATAGTATTAAATAAAATGGAGTTAGTAGATAATGATTATTTGAAAATAATCACAAAAAAGCTAAAAGATTTATCTAAAAAGAAAGTTTTAGTTATTTCTTCATCTTTAAAAAAAGGTTTATCTTCACTGCTTTCTGAAGTATGGGAAAGGATCTAATCTAAATTAAAAAAAATTTTGCAGATAAAAACACTTGATTTAATAATGAAAATTAGCCATAAATAAGATACTTCTTTAAACACAATATGAATTTCTACAGTTGCTTTGATCAACAAGGAAAAATAATAGCCAGATGTCAAACCATTCAAGATATTGAGGTTCTTAAGAAAATGGGAAGACCAATTGTTGAAGTTAAGGAAATGAAAAATGAGGAGTCGGTGGTATGTTCTCTAACAGGTAGTCCATCCGACTTTAATAGAGATTACTAACTAAGAATTTAACAAATAAAAAAAGGGCTTTTAGAGCCCTTTTTTTTTGGATAATCAATTATGAGAAAAACTAATCGTCATAAACAAGACATTCTGGTTCATCTGGATTGGCATCGCAGAATAATTCCAAAGCATTTGGGTCATGTTTATCATCTGGATGATGATCTTTATATCCCTCGAGTTCTTTTAGCTCTTCAGTTAAATGTCTGACCTTTGGAAGATTGCCCTCTGCTTTTGCAGATTCGATTTCCGATTGATCTTTTTGGATGTGTTCGTCAATGGATTTCATTTTAAGCTTTTCGTACTTTAGTAGACATATCTAACATAGTTAATTTCTCATGAAATTGCATTATCTATGAACTAAATAAGTGTTCATTACAACATCATTTTTTTTATCGAATTGATTCATATATTTTTTAAGACTTTAATCTCATTATTTCCTTTAGCGATGGTAAAACTGGGATTAGTTGATTTGGGTTTAAAGGGAACAAAGCTCTGTAATAATCTTTTTTCCATTCATTTTCGTAACATGTCTTATCAACATTCGAGAATTTAAAAAATTTTAATCTCCATTCAATAATCTTTTCGAAACTTGATAGTTCTTGTTCAGTACATTTAAAAAGTTTGCTATATATCAGTTCCCACCTTATTAGAGTTGGGAAAAGATAAATATCTGCGTAAGTTAACTCTTCTCCAAATATCCAGTAACCTTTATTCTCTCGGAGTAAATTTTCAACTTCATTTAAAGCCGCAAAAAGATTTTGACTTGCTTTTTCATACGCTGACTGGTTTCTGGCGAAACCACATCTATATACTCCATCATTAATGCTGTTATTAATTAAATCTAAAAACTTTTGATTACAGTCATTTATTTTTAATGTATTGTCTTCAGACGTACTTTTTATTGAATTGAGTAGTCTTATTATTTGGGAACTTTCATTAGACAAAACATTTACTTCATCTTTTACAACACTAATTAGAAGGGGTAATGTCGCTCTAAAAATTATCTTTTTATTAGCTTTTTTATAAAGGTCAGAAAGCCTTATACATCCGTTAATCTTTCTATTGAAAATCCATTCGCCATGTTCAATATCTGCTTTTAGAAAAATAACTTTAACTCTTTTAGATAAATGTTTTATTTCATGGACGAGTAAAGTTCTTTGACACCATGGACATGAATTACCTACCAACAAGTAAATTTGTCCATTTTCATTACTAATATCGTATTTACTATTAATTTTTATTCCGGTAGGCCTCTTATAATTACCATGTATATCCGATGGTGCGAAACCATTCATTAATTGGGTCCAAAACCAAAACCAGAATTTTTTGGAGGCCTTAATTAGGTATTTATTTTGCATGAAATTTTATTTTTAAAGGAAAATGACTGATCAAAGAATACTTATCGTTTCAGGTACTCATGGGAATGAAATTAATCCAATTTGGGCTGTTAAGAAATTTAATAAAAAGGAGAATAGTTTCAAAAATGGTATCAAGTATGAGTACATAATAGGTAATCCTATTGCCTATGAAAAAGGCTGCAGATATATAGATGTAGATTTAAATAGATCTTTCAAAGAAAGTAAGGATTATGATCAACAAAAGAATAGTTCTTATGAAATTAATAGAGCCCATTTTTTAGTCGATCAATTTGGAATTAATGGATCAAAACCCTGTCAAATTGCTATCGATTTACATACTACTACTGCAAATATGGGAACAAGTATTGTTATGTATGGGAGAAGATTCAAAGATTTTTGTTTAGCTGCATTACTGCAGAACAAATTTGGATTACCTATTTATTTACACGAAAAAGATAAAGCCCAAACAGGATTCCTTGTAGAAGCTTGGCCATGTGGTCTGGTTATTGAAATAGGGGCCGTCGCACAAAATTTTTATGATCCAAAGATCATAAATAGATTTTTAATAATAATTAGTTCTTTAAGGGAAGAGATAGATAAATTGAAAAACAACCTTATAGAACTTCCAAAGGAATTGGTTGTTCACGTCCATCAACGGAGTATAGATTATCCAAGAGATGAAAAAGGAGATATTGATGGCTTAATTCATCCTGAAAGAATAAACCAAGATTGGAAATTGGTTAAAAAAGGAGATCCATTATTTCTAGATAGCCAAGGGATAGTTCAAAAATATGATGGAGATCAGATAATTTGGCCGGTTTTTATTGGTGAAGTTTCTTATAAAGAAAAAAATATTGCGATGAGCTACACAAGGAAAGAAGTGATTTGTTCTAAAAATCAATGGGTTCAAGAGTTTGAAAGCCTTTAAATTAAGAAACCAGAACAATAAACTACTCTCAGATGATAAGGATTTTTTATTAAATTGATAAGTTTATTTAATATTTAGTCCTTATATTTTTTTTTTCTAATTTTTAAGTATATTAAATCTAAATCCTTTCGCTCCAGTAAATAATAGCTCCAAAACCCTCTAATTGCAGTCTTCTATACTTAGCCTCTTTCAAGGAAACTACCTCTTTCGATCTTTTTCCATTTAGAAGCCATTCGATTATTACCAAGTTAAATCACCAATAACAAAGAAAATATTAAGACATGGAGGTTCCTTCCTTCTATTTTGGAGAAAATAATTTTACTTACAGAAAAATTTTTTACACATTTTCACCGATTTTAGTCTAAAATCTTTGGAGCGGAATTCATTTCCGTTTTATTTACACGTCTCACTTTAGAGACATACTTTACGAACTCATGACAACTATTCAGCAGCAGCGTTCTTCGCTGTTAAAAGGTTGGCCACAGTTTTGTGAGTGGGTAACATCAACTAACAACAGAATTTATGTTGGTTGGTTCGGCGTCTTAATGATTCCATGCCTACTTACAGCAGCGGCTTGCTTCATCGTTGCATTCATTGCAGCACCACCAGTAGACATCGACGGAATTAGAGAGCCAGTTGCTGGTTCATTCCTATATGGAAACAACATCATCTCAGGTGCAGTTGTTCCTTCATCTAATGCTATTGGTCTACACTTCTACCCAATTTGGGAAGCAGCTACTGTAGATGAGTGGTTATACAACGGTGGTCCTTACCAGCTTGTAATCTTCCACTTCCTAATTGGTATCTCAGCATACATGGGAAGACAGTGGGAGCTTTCATACCGTTTAGGTATGCGTCCTTGGATCTGTGTAGCATATTCTGCACCAGTTTCAGCAGCTTTCGCAGTATTTCTTGTATACCCATTCGGTCAAGGATCA
>JAOOML010000060.1 GCA_028409275.1 Prochlorococcus sp. AH-716-I09
TTTTGCTTTATACGGTGTAGAAAAATTACCTTTTTTCTGGGAACCGTTTAGATCGCCAGTTTTCACCTTCTTCGCTATCTGGATAATTCCAGCTTTAGTTTCAGGTTTAATTGGATTTCTTGTTTTCAGGAATAGAATCAAAGGGGTATATTTTTCTATACTTACTCAAGCTTCTCTTCTTGTATTCTTTAACTTCTTTAATGGCCAACAAAAACTTATTAATGGAACAAATGGATTAAAAACAGATGTAACACAACTATTTGGTCAGATGGTAGGTTCTGAATCCATGCAAAGATTGTTCTTTTGGGTGACAGCAATCCTAGTAATAGCGGCATGGTTTTTTGCAAAGTGGGTAGTTAAAGGGCGATTTGGCAATATTCTTATAGGAATACGAGATGATGAACCACGAGTTAGGTTTACTGGATACAATCCAGTGATATTTAAGACGATAATATTTTCTATTGCAGGAGGTCTCGCTGGCATTTCTGGAGCTTTGTATACTGTTCAGTCTGGAATAGTTTCACCTCAATTTATGACAGTTCCCTTTTCTATAGAAATGGTTATATGGGTTGCAGTTGGAGGGAGAGGAACTTTACTGGGAGCGATACTAGGAGCAGTTTTCATCAACTATGCAAAAAGTCTTGTAAGTGAAGCTTTACCTGCTAGCTGGATGTTTATTCAAGGAGGGTTATTTATTTTAGTTGTAACAGCTCTGCCTGAAGGAGTTTTAGGATGGATACAAGGAGATGGTCCTAGGAATCTTCTTCAAAGATTTGGTTTGAAAAGGAAGATTGAAACCTATCCAAGCTTAGAAGTTAACAATAAGAAGGGAAATAATGAATAATAAAGATCTTCTTAATTTAATAGATATTACTGTTAGTTTTGAGGGTTTTTTAGCTCTCAACAAACTTAATTTAAATCTAAAGAAAGGAGAATTAAGAGCTGTAATAGGACCCAACGGCGCAGGTAAAACAACATTTCTAGATGTAATAACTGGAAAGGTTAAGCCAACAAAAGGTGAAGTAATTTTTAAAGGGAAATCTTTAGTGGGTAGAAAGGAGCATAAAATAGCCAGACTTGGAGTTGGAAGAAAGTTCCAAAGTCCAAGAATCTTTGAAAATCTAACAGTTAAAGAAAATCTTGAAATATCGGTGACAACTCCTAAAAGTCCCTTAAACCTCATAAATAAAAGTATTAAGGATGAGCAGCTTAATGAGATTGAACGTCTTATGAAAATTGTTAATTTAGCTCAAAAAGTTGATTCTAAAGCTGGTTCTTTATCACATGGCCAAAAACAATGGCTCGAGATAGCCATGTTAGTAGGACAGAAGCCAGATTTAATGTTAGTAGATGAACCTGTTGCTGGTTTAACTGATGAAGAAACTGATCTTACAGCTGATTTATTAAAATCATTATCAGGAGAAAATACCGTAGTGGTAATAGATCACGATATGGAATTTATAAGAAGACTTGATAGTAATGTTTCAGTATTAAATCAGGGGACAGTATTATGTGAGGGAACGATGGAAACCATACAAAAAGACAAAAAAGTTATTGATGTTTATTTAGGTACACCTGAGGACTAGTTATGGAAAATTTACTCGAAATAAAATCGTTAAATACTTATTATGGCGAGAGTCATATTCTTAGAGATGTAGATTTAAATGTTAAATCAGGAGAAATGGTTTGTTTGATTGGTAGAAATGGAGTTGGCAAAACAACTTTATTGAAATCACTAATTGGTTTGTTAAAACAAAAAAAAGGAGATATTTATTTGATTGGTGAAAATATCAATAGAAAAGCACCTCATCAGAGGGCTAGGAAAGGAATGGCTTACGTTCCTCAAGGGAGAGAAATTATTCCATATTTATCAGTTGAAGAGAATCTTATGTTAGGAATGGAGTCTCTTCCAGGCGGATTATCTAAGAATAAGAAAATAGATCCATTTATTTATGATCTCTTCCCAATCCTAAAAGATTTTCTTCAGAGGAAAGGGGGTGATCTTAGTGGAGGGCAACAACAGCAATTAGCTATTGCAAGAGCATTGCTGGGCAAACCTCAACTTCTATTACTTGACGAACCAACGGAAGGTATTCAGCCGAATATAGTTTTAGACATTGAAAATGCAATTAACCAGATAATTAGAGATACAGGAATTGGTGTTTTATTGGTTGAACAACACTTGCATTTTGTAAGACAAGCCAATAGATATTATGCGATGCAACGCGGAGGTATTGTTGCTAGCGGAAATACTAGTGAGTTAAGTCAAGCAGTTATTGATAAGTTCTTAAGTGTTTAATTATATTATTTTAGATTACTAAAAACTTTTATTCATTTTTCGCATCTTATTAGGTCTATACTGTTTGGATGCTCATTTATATATTTATTAAATTCCATTGCTAGTGTTCTAGCCTCGTAAGCGTCAAAAGCATAAAAACAATTTTCTAATCTCATATTTTGAAAATCACGATAATGGACTGTATATGGCTTCAACATATTATTTTTGATCATTTAAATTTGCTAAAAAGCAATTAATTTATATCCCAACCATGCATATTTTCATAAATTTAAAGTACATCTTTTGTT
>JAOOML010000061.1 GCA_028409275.1 Prochlorococcus sp. AH-716-I09
GCTGAGGTTTTACCACTAAACCACGCCCGCATTAAGTAATAGAATTACCATTGCAATAATACATTATCAAACAATCAACAAAGTAAAAAGATTGGAAAATTCACACTCGAAAAAAAATATTACTAGATCAACAACAAGATTAATGTTCTCTTATGGACTGGGAGATGCAGGCACAGGTTTAGTCGCGACGCAATTTGGTTTTTTTCTGTTCAAATTCTTTATTTCTGCTGGCTTACCAGTAATAATTGCAGGTTCGTTATTAATGTTAATAAAGATATGGGACGCAGTAAATGATCCGTTAATTGGATGGTTAAGTGATCGTACCAAATCAAGGTGGGGGCCTAGAATCCCTTGGATGGTAGCAGCATCTGTTCCTCTTGGTTTCTCTTTAGCTGCGATATGGTGGACACCCACTGGTTCCGTGCCAACCAAGACTATATACTATGCCATAATTTCTATAGTCGTAATGACTGCTTATACAAGTATTAATCTTCCTTTTGCAGCTCTATCTACTGAAATTTCTGAAAAAACCGCAATAAGAACAAGACTAAACGCATCTAGATTTACTGGCTCAATAATTGCAGGACTTAGTGGTTTAATAATTGCTGGAGTTGTATTAGGTTCTGAAGGATCAGCAAATAATGAATATTTTTTAATGGGTAAAATAAGTGGATGTATTGCAGTTGCTGCAACATTAATTTCTTGTTGGGGATTGGCTCCATTTGCAAAAAAAGCACGAAGGCCTTCAGGAAAAGTGGAAGCTATAACACTTCAATTCAAAAGAATCTTCAGAAATAAAAAATTTCTAAAAGTTATTACGCTTTATATTCTTCTCTGGTGCGCCTTACAATTGATGCAAACTGTAGCTTTAATTTATGTAGAAGATGTACTGAATGTACCATCATATATTGCGAAGTGGATACCGATACCTTTCCAATTTAGCGCTTTAGTGGGTTTACAAATATGGACCAGAGTATCCAATAAAGTGAATAGGATTTCAGCTTTAAACTATGGAGCTATGATTTGGATTCTTTCATGTACGGCAACTTTGTTTTTACCTTCTTTATCTAGGGTTTCAGGAGTTGGGGATGATTTATTTCTAAATTCAGGAAATATAATTTTGTTCATTCTTTTAATTTTCATAATCTGTCTTATTGGTATTGGAGCTTCAACTGCTTTTCTTATCCCTTGGTCACTACTTCCTGATGCAATTGATGAAGATCCAGAGAAACCAGCAGGATTATATACCGCTTGGATGGTTCTTATTCAGAAGATTGGCATTGCATTTAGTGTTCAATTATTAGGATTTTTGTTGTATTTATCTGGTTATCAATCATGTTTTGTTGATAAAGATAGTTTAAATATTATTGAACAATGCATATCAGCACAATTAACTATTAGATTATGTATTGGTTTTATACCATCAATATTGGTAATAATTGGTCTTTTAATCATGAGGGAATGGGATCAAAAATCAATTACGAACTAATATAAAGATATGTATTACCCTAAGTTTCTTAAAAGACTTCTAAGCAGCTTAATCATTGGCGGGCAAGCAATTAATTTTATCTTTAAGGGTAAAATTTCCAAAAATGATCTTTTTTGACCAACTTATGGAGTCAGGTCCTGGTAGTTTATTAATTGTATTAATTACAGGAATTGCCGCAGGAACAGTATTCAATATTCAAGTAGCATCACAACTTACAAGTATGGGTGTTTCAAGTGAAATTGGAGGTTTATTGGCCGTAGGAATGGCAAGAGAAATGGCTCCTCTTCTAACTGCGACTTTAATGACTGGTAAGGTTGCCACTGCTTATGCTGCTCAACTGGGTACTATGAAAGTCACAGAACAAATTGAGGCGATCACCATGTTAAGGACAGAGCCAGTCCAATATTTAGTGGTTCCAAGGTTACTATCTATGGTAATAATGTCTCCGATACAGTGTCTTTTGTTTTTATCTGTAGCTTTATGGAGTGGACAAATTTGGAGCACGATATTTTATAAAGTTCCTCCAATAGTTTTTTGGACATCTGTAAGATCAGGTAATGTGAGTTTAACCAGTACAGACTTAACTTCAATGTTAATAAAATCTGTGGTATTCGGATTACTTATTTCAATCATTGCTTGTGGATATGGACTCACAACTAAAGGGGGGCCAAAAGAAGTTGGAACGAGTACAACAGGCGCAGTTGTAATGACTCTCGTTACTGTATCTTTAATGGATGTATTATTAACACAAATTTTATTTGGATGATTCTATGTTTAACACTAAATCAAAAAAAGAGGAACCAGTAATAATATCTCCATCATTTCAGTTGCCAATCATTTTAATAGCTTTAAGTTTTATGCTTTTATTTTTGAATATTGGTTC
>JAOOML010000062.1 GCA_028409275.1 Prochlorococcus sp. AH-716-I09
ATTAAGAAAAAGACTTCTATATACGCGTCTGGGAGAAAAAAAGGGATTTGGTGGAAATATAAAGTTGATCCTATGCAACTGGATGCTGTTCTAATTTACGCTAAAGGCGGCAGCGGTAGAAGAGCTGGTCTGTATACAGATTATAGTTTTGCATTATGGAAAGACCAAGAATTAATTAAATTTGCAAGTGCATATTCTGGTTTAACGAATATTGAGATTAAAGAGCTAGATAAATGGATCAGAAAAAATACAATAGAAAAATTTGGTCCTGTACGATCGTTAAAACCAGAAATGGTATTCGAAATATCTTTTGAGAAAATACAAATTTCAAAACGTCATAAGTCTGGGATAGCAGTAAGATTTCCAAGAATAACAAAATGGAGAAAAGATAAAAAAATCAATGATGCAGATAGCCTAGAGAATGCTTATGAACTGATGAAAAAAATATCATGAAAAATATTACGCAAAATATTAAACCAAATTATTTCATTTCTAAAATTAAACAGTTTTTCTTCTCAAATGGATGGGAGCCATTACCTTACCAAGTAGAATCTTGGAAAGCATTTTTAAATGGTGAAAATGGAATAATACAAGTTCCTACTGGATGTGGCAAAACTTACGCTGCATTAATGGGACCTTTATCACAGATAGAAGATCCCAAAAATAATAAAAGTGTGCAAATATTATTAATAACGCCTTTAAAAGCACTAAGTAGAGATCTAAAAAATTCCATACAATTAGCAGCTTTACATTTTAATAAAGAAATCACTGTTGAAATCAGGAACGGGGATACAACCCCATATGAAAAGAAAAAGCAACTAGCTAAACCACCTAATATTCTTATCACAACTCCAGAGTCTTTATCTCTTTTACTTTCTAATAAAGAATCTAATAATCTTTTCAAGGAGTTGTCATCAATAATCATTGACGAATGGCATGAATTGATGGGTAGTAAAAGAGGAAACCAGTGCGAGTTATCTTTAAGTTGGCTAAGAGGTAATATAAAAAATTTACAAATTTGGGCAATGTCTGCAACTATTGGAAATATTGAAGAAGCAGCAAGAGCAATAGTGGGGATGAGCGCTATTAAACCCAAAATCATAAGTACAAATATTCAAAAAGAGATCGAAATTATAAGCGTTTTACCAGAGGAGGAAACGACCTTTCCATGGAGTGGCCATCTAGGAATAAGAAGTCATTCTTCATATTGTTTGCAAGTCTCATCTCTTTGAAGTTTAAAGTCACCTGATATTAGCCATTTTTCTTCAGCAAAAATAAATCTTATTTGACTAGATCCCAGGATGTGACCAGAAGGATGAAAAGAAATATTTATGCCATTTACCTTGAATTCTTCCCCATAATCATAAGTCTTAATTTTGAGATTATCTCCAACTCTTTCTTTAATAAGTATCGCAGTCTCATTAGTAGAAAAGTATTCTTCGCATCCAATTGTAAAGTGATCAAAATGAGCATGTGTTATTAAAGCTCTTTTTACTGGCTTACTTGGATCAATCCAAATATCAGCAACTTCACAATAAAGATTTCCATCTTTATATCTAATTAAATCTTCTTGTTTATTTTTCAAAACTGCATTTCTTACAATGAAGTTAATTTAGCTAATTATGCCCATGCTTGTTTTGATAAAGCTATGGCTGAAATTGCTAGTAAAGCAATAACCACAAATTGGTTGCTCCAATTAATCATGAATGAACTAATTCTGTTAGAAGGCAAACTATTAGATGGCGAAATGATTTTATGATTTATTCTGGGATAATTTTCATCATTATCTAAGTAATTTAAAATTTTAATCTTATTTATTAATTTAGATTCGCAAGTTGAGAGTTGCTCTACTTGATTTAAAAAATCAATATCTTCTGGTTTTAATAAAGAATTTAATTCTTTAATTTGCCTTTCGTTTTTTGCAATAAATTGATTAACTATCTCATCAGTGCCTAACCCTTTCTTAATATTTAAAAGGACGTCTTGTCTTTCCCAGGATTTATCTAGGGAATTTAAAATTTTGCTTAAACTCATTATAAGTATTTTTACTTATAATTTATTATTTTTTTCTTCTGTGGCTTTTCCTTTAAGTAATTAGAAAAAATTATTTTTATTTAAGATTTACGAATAAGCCTGTTTGCAAAATAGTTAATCTTTTGTTTCTCAATGATTTTTCTTGAATTGCTTTTTACTTTGACTATATTTTTATCAAGATTAACTATCTCATCTGATACATTTTTACCCGTTTCAAAATAACTTTTAACTTTTTCTAATTCTTCTTTATTTAATCTTTTTGTTGCCCCTTTTGCATTGATTCCAAG
>JAOOML010000063.1 GCA_028409275.1 Prochlorococcus sp. AH-716-I09
GCATTCCATATCTTTTCTGAAGCTTCTAAACCGAGATAAGATTTTTGACCATTTTGTTTTTCTATGACTATGTTAGAAAAACTATTATCTTGAACTACACCAAACTTAATTCCTTCCTCTTCTTCTATCTCTTTTTGCAAACCCTCAACAAAATCTTCATAAGACTCATTTGCCATAACAGTCAAAGTATTTATATCAAAACCTTTCACGCGCTTGCCTTCTTGATTTACAGCTAGTCTTAAACCTCTGCCAATTTCTTGGCGTTTTTTGATAATGGATTTTGTATCATTTAAAGTACAAATTTGAAAAACATTTGGATTGTCCCAACCTTCTTTTAATGCAGAGTGTGAAAAAATAAACCTTAACTTAGAGTTGAAATCTAATAACTTCTCTTTATCTTTCATTATCAAATTAAAAGTATCTTCATCCGCAATAGTTGTTCCTTTTGTATCAGTAAAACTCCCTTTTCTATCTTTTGAAAAATAACCTTCATGAGCATCTGCAGGGATTTTATTATTCTGAAAGTTCAAAAATAGTTTATTGTATTTAGGCTTTTTGATGGCTTTAGAATATTCTTCTTCGAAAATTTTAGCGTATTTACCTTTACCGTCCTGATTATTATAGTTTCTATAATTTGAAACTCTATCAATAAATATTAAGCTCAAAACTTTTATTCCCATGGGATTCAGTCTTAACTCTTTATTAAGATGCTCCTCGATAGTTTTGCGAATTTGCGATCTCTTAAATTCATCGGTATTGAAATCACCAATTACATTATTTAATCTTAAAATTTCATCTCTACTTTGAAAGTCAATATACTCATTACCTTTTTCACAATGAATATCATTAATTATAAATCCTTCATAAATATTCCTTTTTGTAATATCTTCGAACAAATCAGTTCCCTGCTTGACCCATAAAGCTTTTCTTTTAATTCCTGACTTTTGTTGAATATCTACCTCAATACGAGCACGATGAGACTTTTTGTTATCAACCTCTAAAAGCTTTATAAACGCTTTATTGTAACCATCCTCAACCTCCAGAGAGGCAACCTCTATTTGTTTAACCAACTTCTGTTCATAAGCATCAACCGCATCTAGCTTATAGATCATATTGAATTTATCAATATGAGTAGCTGAATAACGAAATGTACATAGAGGGTTTAAAGAACTTATTGCCTCCCTAGATTTAGCTGTTGTATCAACACTTTGAGGCTCATCTATTATCAGAATAGGCTTCGTATATTTTATAAAGTCAATTGGGATACCTTGCATCTTATCGTTCCAACGATTAATAATATTTGCACTATTTTCTTTACTTTGATCAGAAAAACTTTTTCTAAATGCATCAATATTAATTATCATAATTTGTAGATAATTATTACTCGCAAAGCTACGAACTTGCTCTAATCTACGTGAGTTATAAACAAAATAATCAAAAGGTACATTTTCATATAGTTCCTGGAAATGATTTTCCATTGTTTGAAGTGATTTATAAACACCTTCTTTTATTGCAATACTTGGGACCACAATGATAAATTTCGTAAAACCATATTTTTTATTCATTTCAAATATGGATCTGAGATAAACATAAGTTTTCCCAGTTCCAGTTTCCATTTCAATCGTAAAATCATAGCTTTTTAATTCTTTTGATTGCTTAAGGCCATTACTAAGTTGAATATGCTTTAAATTTTCTAAAATATCTTCATTAAGAAGAACTAATCGATTCCCAAATCCTTTTTCAACATCTTTAATTCCACTCATCAAATTAAGTTGACCTGTAGATTGAACACTAGGCATTGAAAAAATAGTTTTATTAAGTTCCTGGCCATCAAAAATTCCAATAGCTGATTCCCAAGCAATTCTCTGATGATTCTGATTAGGATCAAACTGAAATTTCACTTTTAGATATATTAAATACTTTTAATATCTTGAATGCCAAGTAGTTTTAAAGCCTGCAAAGCATTTGTTTTTATTACATCGTCTTTAAATCCATCATCTTTGAAAACAACCCGCATTATTTCTGGTTTTAAATTTTCTTTTAACTTACCAATAGCATTTACTATTTCCAATGAAAGATCTTTATCAAGACAAACAATCAAAGCTCCTAAACCTATGCTATAAATTTCTTTGCCAGAAATTACGTTTGTTTCAATAGGTACATTTAAATCTAGTCCATATTTTATTAAAAGTTCATATATTATATCTTCATTTGAACGATCGTTTTTAATATTTTCTAAAGCATCAAATAAGTCTTGTTCTAGAGAATCAAAATTAGGATCCCAATTTTTAAAATTTGAA
>JAOOML010000064.1 GCA_028409275.1 Prochlorococcus sp. AH-716-I09
AGTGAGCAGCCTGATAAGTTTAAAGCCGTAGCTCTTTCAGCGGGAAGAAATATTAACTTATTAACCGAACAAGTTAAAACACATAAACCAGAAGTAGTTGCGATTGAGGATGAAAATCTTATAGAAGATTTAAAAGATAATATTAATAACTTAGATTTGGATAGTACTCCCTTGGTTTTAAGTGGGAAGGAAGGAATTAACGCAGTTGCAGCATGGGATAAGGCAGATACTGTGGTTACAGGGATAGTAGGCTGTGCAGGCTTAATTCCAACAATGTCAGCAATTAATGCGGGGAAAAATATTGCACTTGCTAACAAAGAAACTTTAATTGCGGCAGGGCCAATTGTTATTCCTGCATTAAAGAAAAATAATAGTAGGCTTTTACCTGCTGATTCAGAACACTCTGCTATCTTTCAATGTTTACAAGGATTACCCAATTATGAAAATGCAGATTTTTCAACAGGAGAGGTACCTAAAGGTTTAAAAGCCATACATTTAACAGCTTCTGGTGGTGCTTTCAGAGATTGGGCCGTTGAGGATTTAAAGCATGTCACAGTGGAAGATGCAACTTCACATCCTAATTGGGATATGGGAAAAAAAATAACTGTAGATTCTGCAACTCTTATGAATAAAGGATTAGAAGTTATAGAAGCTCATTATTTATTTGGGACCTCTTACGAAAATATCGAAATAGTTATCCACCCTCAAAGTATTATTCATTCAATGATTGAGATGGAAGATTCTTCAGTATTAGCTCAATTAGGTTGGCCAGATATGAAGCTACCTATCTTATATGCGATGAGTTGGCCTGAAAGATTTAAAACAAATTGGAAAAGATTAAACCTAAGTGAAATTGGAAAATTAACTTTTAAAGAGCCAGACGAGTTTAAATATCCATGCATGGGACTTGCCTATGCCGCAGGAAAATATTCTGGGACTATGCCTGCAGTCTTAAATGCTGCTAATGAAATGGCTGTTGAACAATTCCTTAAAGAAAAAATTTCTTTTCAAGAAATTCCAACATTTATAAGTAAAGCTTGTGAATCACACAAGGAGAATTTGAATTTAAGTCCCGAATTGGAGGATATTCTTGAAGTAGACAATTGGGCCAGACTTTTTGTTGAGCAAGAAATTAAAAAAGGGAAAAAATACGTAAGTATTGGATAAAAGTAAATATTAAAAGTCACCTAACTAACCATTTCTTACAACTATTGGATGCTGAACTTACATGCAAAGTCTTTCATCTTTAAACTTTATGCCACTCTGAATTCTCGTTTCATATTCATTTCAGGCAAGTCATTCATTGAATCTCTCCATTCCTGGGCCCATTCACTTTGACTATGTCTATAAATTCTAATTAGTTCATCTACAGAAGAATCATGATAATCAACTCTAAGGTCTAGAAGGGGAAAGCCAAGTTCTCCGCTTACCTTTAGGGCGCTTGAGGTTGAACGGGAGCTTCGTCTATCTCCACCTATATTTTCTCCTGCATTAAGAGCATCAAGTAGTCTTTTCCCTAATTTAATATTTGGATCACTTTGTTTAAAAACATCAGCCATCACCTCAAGAACTTCAATATTCTCTAGAAAATTGCCAGCTACAGAAAAGTTTTCTCCACTTATATGTCCACTTGTCTGAAAACATTCTTGACCTGTCCAGCATGCGCTTCTCCCATACTTATCAATTAGGTGAACCTGTCTTTTTTCCCTGCCAAAATCTTCTTTAATTAAATCTTCCAAAACAATTTTTGAATCAGAGCAGGATTGAAGTGACTCAAGACTTCTTAATCCTAAATAAGGATTAGTTTGCCCTTGAGTTGCAACAGCACCCACCTGTGATCTAACGAATGAAACTGTTGAGCCAACAGCTATATGACAAGAAGAAACTGCAACACCAAATCTATTTTTTAAAGGATCAAAACCAATAATTGAAAATGTCATTTATATCATTAGAGGTTTGTCTAAAAAATTCTTATCAATGGAAAATATTGTATTCAATAAAACTTCAATACCATTAGAGCATTGATCAAGAGAAGTATATTCCTTATAGGAATGACTCAGACCATTTCTGCTCGGGACAAAGATCATAACCATAGGACAGATCCTTCCTATTTCTTGTGAGTCATGACTTGCTTTGCTTGGTAATATTCCAGTTTTAAATCCCAACTTTTCAGATTCATGAAATGAAGAGCTAACTAACTTTGGACATGACTTAGTGGGAATCACTTCAAATTGAGGTTCTATCTGTACTACGCATCCATTAACTTCTTGAATTTCTGAGCATAGATT
>JAOOML010000065.1 GCA_028409275.1 Prochlorococcus sp. AH-716-I09
TTTTCGAATGGATGATAGAGAAACCCAATGATTGGATAGGTAAAAAATAAGACTTTACCAATTTACATTTTTTAGTTAAATTTTAAATTTTCTAAACTACTAATTGCAAAATCATAAACTTGACAATTATTTTCTAAATCATTAACTATTGAATTTTTTAGTAGAGAGTAATCTATAAACCTATTGAGTTTATTATTTTTAAATTCCTTATTCGTCTCTCCAATAGAGAATGCCAAAGCTCCTTCATACGAAATGCCGAATTTAGTTGTGTTGCAGTAAGTTCTAGTGAACTTATTAGAAATCTTTTTAGTATACTTTTCAATAGTTTTAGAGGTAGTATCTAATGAGTAAACTGGGCTACTAAAAAGGAGAAGTAAAGTTAAAATGAATATCGTAAAAACTCTTTTGATCATAATATTTCATAAATTGCAAAATTAATATACTTTAGAATTTAACTACACCGACTATGTTTTATTAAAAATATAGAAATTCAAAATTTGTTAACCAGCACAGCTATTTCATATTTTGGAAGATAAAAACTCTCTAAATGAGTATTTTATGGTTTGAATTTTTTTTGGTAGTTTTTTAAAAAATCGCCTAAATGCTTTTGGCATTAAGAAAAATCCATATCAATAATTATATAGATAACAAATAATACTTAGGTAATCAATAAATAATTATCCAAAAATAAGTAAATTAATTATTAAATATATAGATTGAGCTATGGAAATGTATTTGAACATGAATTATTGTTTAATTAAGTATTAAATACAAAATTAATATGACATTACCAGAACTTATTTATGCTCCTACAGATGGAGGAACGATACATAGATATGAAATTAGTGGTGGCAAGAGAAAATTCTTAAGATTTATAGGTTGTTATTTGGGCCAGTGCAATTTCCACAAAAATATTGATGATGCTATTGATTACATAAAAAATTTGAAAGCATCACAAAAGATACAAAAAACATAAAATAAAGATACACAAATACGGCAGGGACTGAATATTTTTCAAGAACTACATAATTATTGCTACAAATAATAGAGAATTTTCTTTTTATAAGAAATTGATTATTTACTTGGGTTATAGTTCCGAAAGATAAACAGTGAATTAAAAAAAGAAATTAAGTTATGGAAAACAGACAAATTAATTTTTTTAAATCAAAAGACTTTAATACCGTTCTTAAGCCATTTAAAAAAGGAACGGTAGTAAAAATTGACGCGTTTGATATTAGAGAAAATCAAAAAGAATTAAAAATAGGTTTATTTGGTTGGTATGCAATTTGCCCCTCAAAAGAATTAAAAAAAAATAAGCTTCATTATTTTTCACTTTATGATGAGCCTCTTGTTCTTTATAGAGATGAGAATGAAAATGTTAGGTGCATAAAAAATATTTGTCCACATAGAGGGGCCTCCTTTTTTGGGGGAACATTATCAGATGGAGTAATAACCTGTCCATATCATGGAGCAAAGTTCACATCTGGGGGAAGCTGTCAAAATCTCGATAGAATAACGTGCAGTCACATAGTTGATAATAACTACGATAATTACGCCAAAAGAATTCATTTATCTCAATACAAAGCTTTAGAAAAAAGTGGATATATCTTTGTACATTTTTCTAAGAAATCTGAGACTGATTTAAACAATATAAGTGAAGATTCACCTATAAGTAATTACGAATTATCTGATAATGGTTTTTCACATAAGGATTATGTATCTGAAGAGGTAATAGTTGACTTTAAATGTGATTGGTCAAGGATAATTGAAAATCACTTAGATATCCTTCATATTTTTTGGGTTCATGGCGATACAATTCCTGATAAAGATGTAAATAAAAACGTTCTAGTTAGTTTTAACCAGAAAATTAATGTTACTACCAAATATATTGAAAGTATTTATTACTACAAGAATGACCCTACAAAAGAATTTATTAGGATAAAGTATATTCCACCTGGAAGGATATTAATTTACAAAGGGGATCCTTCCTTATCAAGATATTTACAAGTTTTAGACCATATCCCACTAGGCCATAACAAAGCAAGAGTAATAGTAAGACACTACAGAAAATTCCTAAAAAATAAACTACTTAATAACCTCATATTATTTAAAGAGACT
>JAOOML010000066.1 GCA_028409275.1 Prochlorococcus sp. AH-716-I09
TTTTGAATCAATTGGCAGAAAATTGGTTCTTTTTTTTATTCTTATTTGCAACCAGAAAACAGATAATGGATAAATAATTCTTGAAAAAGTAATCAATATAGAAGGTAAAATACCTTTTGTTGAATAAAGTATAAATCCTGCAAAAAAGTATAACGTCCAAATTAGAACTCTTTGAATCAGAATTAACCTCTTGCTTTTGCTAGACACTATTAATTAATCAACTTTTATAATTTTAGTCATTTTATATCTTTCAAAAAAAATGTTATTTATAGTAACTTTTTCTTTACGTATAATTTTCCATTCATTTTTAAGAAATAATTCATAACTTATTAAGCTTGCTTCAGTTGAAAGAGAATCTAAACCATCTTTTTTAGCTTCATCTTCTAATTTATGAAGTAACTTAGAGCCGCAACCTTTTCTTTGGAATTTACCTTTACAGTAAAATAAAGCAATTCTATCGGTTGGATATCTTGTGGCAAAAGCGATAATTATTCCTTGTTTACTTAGAAGCCATCCTTTCCCTTTAGTTATTGACTTATTAAAATTTGGATTATTCCAAGCTTGGCTTGACCAAGCCCTTTTTTGCTCTTGACTATAAATTTTTTCATCTAAGGATTGAATTGAATCAAAATAAACCTTCTTTAATTCCAGTTGATCTTTTATGGTAATTTGTCTTAAATTCATAAATAAATCTTCTATTTAATATGCATAGTAAAAATATAGTCGCAATTGGAGGAGGAGGGTTTGGACGTTCTTTAGGTTCTCTTGAAATTGAAAAATATATAATTTCATTAATTAATAAAAAAAGACCAAAAATTTGCTTTATTCCAACAGCATCTGGTGATAGTAGTTTGTACAAACTAAATTTTTATAGAGCATTTTCCAAACTTGATTGTATAACAAGTCATATTGATTTCTTCTCTAGAACAGAAAACTTAGAAGATAAAGTTTTAACTCAAGACATCATTTATGTTGGTGGAGGAAATACAAAAAGTATGTTAGCTGTCTGGAAGGAATGGAATTTAAATGAAATTTTGCGAAATGCTTATGAAAAAGGAATTGTTATGAGCGGTGTAAGTGCTGGGGCTATTTGTTGGTTTGATAAAGGTATAACTGATTCTTATGCTGAAGACTTAGCCATAATTGATTGCTTAGGGATAGTTGAAGGCATTGCCTGCCCCCATTATGATGAAGAAAAAGAGAGGGAACCTTATGTTAATGATGTTATAAATAGAGAAATGATTAAATCTTGTATTTGTATTGAGGGCAATTGTGCCTTGCACGTCAAAAATAATTTTGAATATTTCTCAATAGATTTTGGTAATGGTAAAAAGTGTTTTAGAGTCTCTAAGGAAAATAATAATTTAAAGAAAGAAATCCTATAAAAAGAAAATATCTATATATATGTATTTTAGATTTCTTCATTTTTTGAGATTGAAGTAAATTCAATCCCTTTGTATTTTACAAATGATGCAGTCCATACTTCTTTAGAAAGATTTCCAAGGTATTTTAAGAATTGTTGGGTATCTCCGTCTCTTATCCATTCTGATTTAATAAATGGTAGCTCTTTCTGCATCCTTTTAGGATGCATATGAACTAAAAGTAACCCTCTATCTTCAGAGACCCTTTTCAATGCCCCTTCATCACTTCTTTGAAAAACTCTAAGTAGAAGATTTAAAACAACCTCTTCTCCAAGTTTCTTGAAATTTTCTTGGTTCTCTAAATTATCTTTGACTTCTTTTCCTCCAAGAGGCATTGCTCTAACAAGGTTTTGTTCTATTAAAGCTATAGCAATTAGATAATCTTGGTTAGCCATATTTTTTAAAATTACTTTTTTGTTATTCTAACCTCTAGAGTTCATCAAAATCTTTTATGGTAAGTTGATTTACTTCAACAATAAGTAAATAATTAAATATTTTCTTATTAACTTGTACCTTTTTTTATTATTTATATTATTTAATCATATTAAATTTTTAAATATGAGATCTTTTTTGATTCTATTTTCAGGAATTTTTGCAGGTATTTATTTATCTTGGCCTGGAATATTATTCTTAAAGAACTGGAAATGTTTCAATGAGATCATCGAAAAGTCGACAAAAGACAAAATTTCATTAAAAG
>JAOOML010000007.1 GCA_028409275.1 Prochlorococcus sp. AH-716-I09
ATTAAATGGCAAATATATAAAAAGTGGTCCATCTGGAGCCCCTACGAGAGGTAAAACTGAAGCTTTACCCACTGGTAAAAATTTCTTTTCAGTTGATGCTAGAGGACTGCCAACAGAATCAGCATGGAGTGTCGGTTGCAACTCTGCCTCTCAAATAATTGATTTATACAAACAAGACAATGGGGAAGATTTAAAAAATATAGCAATATCTGTATGGGCAACATCCACCATGAGAAATGGTGGAGAAGACATATGTCAAATATTATATTTATTAGGCGTAAAACCTATTTGGGATGGACCCTCAAGAAGAGTAATTGATTTAGAAATTATCCCTTTATCTGTTCTCAATAGGCCAAGGGTAGATGTTACATTAAGGATTTCGGGAATGTTTAGAGATGCATTCCCTCAGTTAGTTAAATTAACTTCTAAAGCAATAAATCTTGTTTCTAATCTTAATGAGGATGATAAATTTAACCCTCTCGCTGGGGCATCAAGGGATGGTGGTTCAATTAATCGTATATTTGGGTCAGCGCCAGGTTCATATGGTGCTGGTCTGCAAGAACTAATTTCAAATTCTAATTGGGAAAATATTGACGATTTTGGTGAATCTTTTCTTAATTGGAGTAAGTGGATTTACGGTGATAATCTTGAACCTATAGAGGATAAAAAATCATTAGAAAATGCTCTTAAAAATGTGCAGTTAGTTGTTCATAACCAAGATAATAAGGAACATGATATTTTAGATTCTGATGATTATTATCAGTTTCAGGGTGGATTATCTTCAGCAGTAAAAAAATTGAGCGGTAAATTACCTGAAATGTATCATGGTGATTTATCAAAATTTGGATTATCTAATATTTCAAAATTACAAGATGAAATTAATAAAGTTGTTATATCAAGAATACTTAACCCTAAATGGATAAATGGAATGAAGGATAATGGTTATAAAGGAGCGTTTGAATTTTCAGCTACATTAGATTACTTATATGCTTTTGATGCTTCTACTGAAGTAGTCTCAGATTGGTGTTATGAGGAAGTTTATAAATCATGGTTATGTAATCAAGATCTTAGGAATTTCTTTCTAGAGAATAATCCATGGGCTTTAAGAGATATTGCACAAAGATTACTTGAAATTATCAATAGAAAAATGTGGAATAATTGTTCATCAGTTGTCATTGAAAATTTAAAGAACATAATTATTAATACTGATTCAATAATTGAAAAAAACGAATTCTGAATTATCTACCTAATAGCGAAAGTCCATGACTATCTGTCCCGCATGTTTTTAGCATTGAATATTTATCTGCTAATTTATCTATTTCTGAACAAACAAATAAACTAGGATTCCATACTTCATTAAGTTCATAATCGTACCAAACCTCTATTCCATCAATACCTTGTATTTTGGCCTCTGGGATTAATTTATAAAAGGGAATCCTGTATCTCGCTGGGTGTGCAAGAAATGATAAACCACCAGCTAAATTTATTGCTTTAATAACTGATTTAATATTTAAATCATTACCTATTGGTGACTCTCCAAGGATGTAGGGATTTAGGTATTTACTTTTTATATCTATTCCCAATCCAATTACATGTACTAAACATCCCAGAATCAAACAATTAATTTCTATTCCCGATATTAATGTAAAAGAATCTTTAGGATAATTTTTAAGTATATTATTTTTTTTTATATATTCATGAGCTTTAATTGTATGATGATCAGTTATCGATAAAAATTTTAAGTTATTTTTATAAGCTTCTTCTAAAAGTTCATATGGTTCTAGACTTCCATCACTAAATTTTGTATGACAGTGAAAATTAATATTTTTAGGACAACTATTTTTATTAATATTGGAGGTTAATTTGACTAAGTCTTCCCTATTCATTACTTAATGAATTCTCATTTTTCTTTCTAATCTTTGCATATAATTGTATTGAAGCCAACATAAAAATAATTAGTCCAACTACGCTCCATGTAGCAACACTAGTTGGAAAATTATTTTTAAAAATAACTAAAAGTACAATTATAAATAATAATAAAGTAGGCAACTCATTTAGTAATCTAAGGTTTTTTGCTGAAATGGTTGAAGTACCATTTTGTAATGAATACATTATTTTGTAACAGTAAGAATGATAAATTACTAATCCTAAAACAAAAGAAATTTTAATTTGTAACCACTTCTCGCTTAACCAACTTGGTTGCATAATAACCATGCATATAGCCATACTTAAAGCTAATATCATCCCAGGTGTTGTGATTATATTCGCCAGCCTTTTTTCCATCAAGGTGTATTGTTTATTAAAGGCAATTTTTAATTCATTATCCATATTTTTGGATTCTTCATGATATATAAAAAGTCTTACTAAATAAAAAAGGCCCGCAAACCAAATGATTACACCAATAATGTGAAGTGATTTAAACCAGAGATATGCTTCAGCTGCCAAATTACTAGATTAATTAAAAATATATATTTTTAATATAGTTATATTTAACAATATCAAGAAATCTATTTTTCAAAAATTAATATTTATAACTCGTTAAAATATTCATATATATCATTTACTGAATTTTTTCCAAGTCCTTTAACTTTTGATAAATCCTCTTTACTAGCTATTCTTATCGCGTCTATTGATTTAAAATGCTCAAGCAATTCTCTTATTCTTGATGGTCCTAATCCGCTGATTTGGGACAATTGAGATCTATTCATTCTCTTAGATCTTTTGTCTCGATGAAAAGATAATGCAAATCTATGTGCTTCATCTCTTACCCTTCTTAATAGAAGAACTCCTTTTTGATTTTCGTCAGTATCAAGAGACTTAGTAAAGCCTGGAATAAATATTTCTTCATGTTTTTTTGCTAATGAACATATAGTTACTTCTTCCTCAAGATTTAATTCTTTTAATGCTTTAATAGCTGCATTTAACTGTCCTTTTCCTCCATCAATCATTATTAAATCAGGCCAATCTGATAGAAGTTCATTGTCTAATTTACTATTCGTTTTATCATTTAATATTGAAAAATCCCCACCGTTTTCTTTAAATCTTGACCATTTTTTAAACCTTCTATGTATTACTTCATATATCGAAGCAAAATCATCACTATGTCCTAAAACAACGTTTGGATCTTTAATTTTATATTTCCTATAATGCTGTTTAGAAGGAATCCCATCAATAAAAACGACTTGTGATGCTACAGGGTCACTACCTTGAATATGGCTTATATCATAACCTTCAATTCTTTTAGGTTGTTCGCTTAATTCAAGTATTTGGGCAAGATCCTCAATTGATGATTCATTATCTTGTATCCCATTTATTATTCTATCTAATTCCAATTTCGCATTTTTTAAAACCATTTCTACAGTTTCATGTTTTTTATTTCTTTTTGGGATTAAGATTTTTACTTTCTTTTTTCTTAGATCCGTTAACCAATCCTCTATGGTTGCTTGTTTTGGAAGGTTATATTGAATAAGAATTTCTGATGGTATTTCTACAGCTTCAACATTCATATAATGCTCTTCTAATATCTTTTGTAGAATGAGATTTTCATCTTCATTATTTAATTTTTGACTATAGCCAATTCTCCCAATGAGCTTACCAGATCTCATCTGGAAAATTTGTATACTAGCTACATTTTTTTCTGAAAATATTCCAAAGATATCTCTATTAATTGAAGAATCTGGTATTGATATTTTTTGTGATTCAGTTAATAATTTTAAACCTGAAATTTGGTCTCTTATTTTTGCTGCATTCTCATAATCTAAATCATTTGAAAATTGGAGCATTTTTTTTTGTAAAAATATTTCTAAGTCATCATTTCTTCCCTGAAATATCATAGATACTTGTTTCATTATTTTTTTATAATCGTCAGATGATATAACTTCTTGGCAAACACCTGGACATCTTCCTATTGAATAATTCAAACAAGTTCTATCTTTATAGACTGGCCTTGGTCTTTGTCTAAGTGGAAATATTTTTTTTATCGTAAATAATGTTCTCCTTAATAATCCGACATCAACATAAGGTCCATAATATCTATCTAAATTATTTCTATTTCTTCTTCTTCTTGTAATAAATATTCGAGGATATTTTTCACTCCATGTTATACAAAGATATGGATATTTCTTATCATCCTTTAAAAGAATATTAAAGTATGGTTTGTTTGTTTTAATTAAATTTGACTCTAAATTTAATGCTTCATATTCGCTATCAGTGACTATTATTTCTATTTCAGTTATTTGACGAACCATCAAACTTAATCTGGGCGTTAAATCTGAATAATTATTGAAATAACTACTTACTCTACTACGTAGTTTTTTAGATTTACCGATATAAAGTAAGTTACTATCAATATCTTTAAAAAGATAACAACCAGATGACTTCGGAATTTCGGATAATCTTGATTTTAATAACTCCTTATTATTAATTAATTTATATTCAATTTTAAAATTATATTTGTTATCTATTTTTTCGATAGAGGAATTACTCATTTAAAAAAATTACCCTCCATAATTCCAGCCAGTTGAAGATAAATTTAGTGAGTCAACATTATTATTCAGATATGCAGATACAACCTCTCCTACAAAAACGGTATGATCTCCATGCATAACACTTCCAACAACATTACATTCAACTCCACCAACACTATCAACTAAAATAGGCAATCCAAGCTCACCTAAATTAAATTCAACAGATTCAAATCTACCTCCTAATGCTTTTTGAGGTTTAAAGAAAACAGCAGCTAGATCCTTTTGATCACTTTTAAGCACATTTAATGAGAACTTATTGGTGGACTTTATTATTTCATGACTAGAACCCTCTGCTCTAACAGCCATTACAACTAATGGTGGGGTGAAGGAACCTTGAGTCACCCAACTTGCAGTAAATCCATTCACTTCATTTTTATCCTCGTCTCTAACACCACAAATAAATAATCCGTGAGGTATTTTTCTTAATAAGATTTTTTTTGCTTCTAGATTTAATGTCATAATTGATTTATCTAATAATTTTATTTTAACTAAATTTCTTATTCGATCATAATAAATTCATGAAAATTCTTTATCCAGGTACTTTTGATCCTTTAACAAACGGGCATCTTGATTTAATAGAAAGGGCTGAAAAAATATTTGGCAATATAGTAGTCGCTGTTTTAGAAAATACTTCTAAAACACCAACATTTAATCTTGAAAGAAGAATAATACAAATAAAAAATTCTCTTTCTCATTTACCTAATATTGAAGTTATTTCTTATTCAGGACTCACTGTGGATTGTGCAAATGATCTAAAAGCTAATCTTATTCTTAGAGGCTTAAGAGCAATGAGTGATTTTGAGTATGAACTTCAGATTGCTCATACAAATAAATCTCTTAATAATGATATTGAAACTATATTTTTATCCACAAATACAAATTATAGTTTTCTTAGTAGTTCTTTGGTAAAAGAAGTTGCAAAATTTGGTGGTGAAATTAATCACATGGTACCTCCCTCTGTTGAGAAGGATTTAAAAGAATATTTTAAATAATATTTTTATTAACAAGATTTCAAGTAATAAAGATTACGTAATAATTTAAATGCTTTTTCTTTATCAATTTTATTAGAATTTTGTATAATACTTATAATTATTGGCTTTTCATTTTTATATAAAAAGCCAGATAATGCAAAGACATTTGAAAGAGTCCCAGTTTTCCCAAAAAACTTTCCAGATAATTCACTATTTACAAATCTTTTAGCTAATGTTCCTCTTACTCCCGTAATTGAAAGTGTAGATTGATAAGCTTGAAAATTATTAGAATATCTCATTTTATCTAAAAACAATGCAACTAACTTTGTTGTAATTCTATTTTTTCGAGACAATCCACTAGCATCTGCAAAGTAAGCATTAGTTGCTGGAAGGCCTTTATTTTCAAGCCATCTTTTCAATTTTATATAGTCATTATCGTTCCATGTATTTGAGACATTTTTAAAGAGTGATTCAGCTGTAAAATTATGACTTTCAGAATTTGTAAGAGTTAATAATGAAAGAATTGGAGTTGAATATATTTTACTTATCTCTGTAATATCTTTTAAATAAAATTTTTTTTCTGAATCTAAAAAATATATATTTACTTTTGAATTAGGAAATTTACTTTTTAAATAGTTTTTAATAAAATTTCTTAAAGCATGAATATCTTCATATTTATTTTGATTACTTTCAATAGCTAGAGATGTAATTGGAGATCCATATTCGTAAAGTTTATCTGTATTTGTCCAACCACTAGGCCAATTTAATTTTGAATCAATTTCTACAATATTAAAGTTAATAGTTTTATTTTCTTTAATATTTGAAATTAGTTCGATTATATCTTCATAGTTCAGATCTGGATCCCCTTGACCGAGCAAATAATAATTGTTTTTATTTTTTTTTAATAAAAAGGTCTTTAAATTACTATTTAATTTATATTTACTTAAAACATATGCTGATGAGAATAATTTTTGATTTGATGCTGGTAACCTTAGAACTTCATCATTATAGGAACTAATTATTGTCCCGTTATTATTGATAATTGATACACTAAAAGAATCATCTAGCGTTTGATTCAATAAAGCATCATAAGTAGGACATTTTTTATTTTTAGTAATTATTCCAGGGAAATTAAAATAAATACTATTTAAAATATTTATTTTCTGATTTGTTAATAAATATCTTATTAAGAATGGAGATGTTACTAATACAAGAACAATTAAGAAAAATGAATAAATCTTTTTAATCACATTCAATCTATAAATTTACAAAAATAGATTCATTGTCGGGTTTAATTTCAAATTCTTTTTTAAAAAAATATTTTTTGTTTTCTTCTTTGAAAAGCAACCAGTTATTTGGATAAATATGCATAAGTGCAGCTTTATTTAAAGGCTGAAGAAAATAAATATTTTTCCAAGTTTTGACAAAGTTTTTACGTCTCTCTCTAATAACACTTCCTATACCAATATTGGCATCTTCAAATTTAGGATTTAATGAATAATGCGTTCCTTGATAATTATCGGACATAGGTTCAAATGAATCAAAATCATATGGCTGAGGAATTATCGATATCATTACACTATCAATATTATTTATATTATTTGATTCATTAAATGATTTAAAAGTAAAGATTTTATCTTTGATATCTGGATAGTCTCTTTGAGCCAAAGCAACAGCACCTTGATCAGCAAATGTTATGAATACATTATTATTTTTAGCTAATATCTTGTAAATAGTTATTCCAATTCTGTTAAACTTCAATCCTTCAAAATTAAATTCTATAGTAAATCTTTTATTTGAATCTAATAAACTTGGAATAATTGCATCCTCCATATTCTTAAGAGATTCATTTAAATCTTTAGGTAGTCTGTAATTTGTTTCCATTAAAATTTGTCAATACATATTTGAATAAGTTCTAAAAATTTATCTATTTCTGACTTATTGTTTATGGAACCTAAAGTAACACGAATATTGGAATATAGTTCATCATCTTTTAAACCAATATTTTTAAGTGTTGAGCTCGGTTTCCCAGAAGAGCTTGAACAAGCACTTCCACTACTTATGGCTATTCTGTTTTCTGACATGAAATTAACAATCTTATAGGCTCTTATAGGATCAAATAGCTTATTTAAAAGTAAAAATGAAATATGATTTGGAAGCCTATGGTTAATACTGCCCGTAATCTTTATATGATTATTATCCTTAATTTTTTGTAAAAAATAATTTTTAAGTTTATTAATGTTATTCGAAGGAAATTCTGTTTTGAGATCATATGATTTTATTTTTCCTTTAATATTCTTTAATGATTCATACATTCCAGCAATTAATGGCAAAGCTTGTGTACCTTGTCTAATTGAATATTCCTGGGTAAGTGATATGTCTTTATTTTTTAAAATCATTCGAGACTTTTCTTTGGTTAAGAGAATACCGATACCTTTTGGACCTCCAAATTTATGAGCAGATAAACTTAAAAAATCACATTTAAGATCTTTCCAACTGAATATTCCATTACTTAATATTTGAGTTCCATCTAAATGAAACATTATATTTAATTCTTCACATTTGGAACCTATAAATTGAACAGGTTGAATTGTCCCAATTTCACTTTGTCCCCAAATAATTGATGCAAGCTTAGTATCATTGGTTAAAATTTTATCGATATTAGTAATATTTAAAATTCCATCATTATTTACCTTCCATTCGTAAATATCCCAATTTAGTTTTTTAAGTTTATTCGCACAAATAGTAGTTGCTTGATGTTCAACATTTGAAATGACAACTCTACCATTTTTAAAGTTCTCATAAATATTATTAAATACAATATTTGTTGATTCCGAAGAACCAGATGTAAAAATTATATCCTCTGGTTCTGCTTCAAATATATATGCAATTTTTGATCTAATTTTTTCAAGATATGTAGAGCATTTTATCCCTAGCTCATATGTTGATGAAGGGTTATGCCAATAATTCTTATAAGTTGAATTTATTATATTTAAAACATTTTCAGATAATGGAGTAGTAGATGCATTATCTAAATATATAAAATTATTTTCCATTAATTTATTAAAATTGATCCCGAGAAAACCTTTTTAGCATTACCGGTCATGATGACTTCAGAATCGTCTTTTGACCAATCTATTTTAAGATTACCTCCTGGCAAAGAAACAATTGTCAACGAGTTGCAAAGGCCTAGTTTATAGGCTGCTACATGAATTGCACAAGCTCCTGTCCCACATGCTAAGGTTGGACCTGCTCCTCTTTCCCATACTTTTACCTTGATATTATCTCTATTTAGGATTTGACAAAAATGAACATTAGTTTTTTCTGGAAATAATTCATTATTTTCAAATATTGGCCCAAGTGTAGAAAGAGCAATGGAATCTAAATCTTGAACAAAGAATATTAAATGAGGATTTCCCATCCCTACTGCATAACCTTTATTATTAAAATTTTTCTCAATAAATTCGTGTGAAGGAATTGAATTGATTTTTTTTTCAATTGTTGTTGGAATATTTTGACTTTCTAAAATTGGTACTCCCATTTTTACTGTAATTTCATCATTTTTATAATTTGCAATTTTTAAACCTGCTTTAGTCTCAATTTTATATTCTATATTTTTATTATTTATTGAATCATTTACGTGGAGATACTCAACTAAACACCTAATTCCGTTTCCACACATTTGTGCTTCAGAACCATCAGAATTAAAGATTATCATTTTTGCATAATTATCTTCATTAGGTTCTTCTATAAAAATCACACCATCTGCTCCAATACCAAATTGCCTGTTGCAAATTTGTTTTATATCAAATATTTTATTTGTCTTGTAATTTTTATATAAATCATTTCCTCTAGAATCAATTACTACGAAATCATTTCCGTTACCTTGATATTTTTCAAAAGTTATATTTTTCATTTGTAGATAATATATTTTAAATTTTAATTATAAATTATTCCTTTTAACAATCTATTTCTATTTTATACAATGGATATTAAAATAATAATTTAACAAATAATAATTAAGTGATTTCTCCTGATAAACAATATGAGACTGATACCAATTTATATAATCCATCTGAAATAGAAAAAAAATGGCAGTCAATATGGACAGAAAACAATTTATACAAAACCGATGAATTAACTAAAAATAACGATAAATTTTATGCCTTATCTATGTTCCCCTACCCTTCAGGTAATCTTCATATGGGACATGTGAGGAATTATGTTATTACAGACTTAATAGCGCGGTTTCAAAGGTTTAAGGGTAAATCTGTTTTGCATCCAATGGGTTGGGACGCTTTTGGTTTGCCTGCTGAGAATGCTGCGATTGAAAGAGGAATTAGTCCAAGTGTCTGGACTAAAAAAAATATTTCTCATATGAAGTCACAACTAAAACTTTTGGGACTATCAGTTGATTGGGATAAGGAATTTGCAACCTGTGATGAAAATTATTATATTTGGACACAATATCTATTTTTAGAGTTATACAAGGCAGGTCTTGTATATCAAAAGGAATCAGAAGTTAATTGGGATCCAATAGATAATACAGTCTTAGCTAATGAACAAGTTGACTCAGAGGGTAAATCTTGGAGATCTGGGGCGATAGTTGAAAAGAAATTATTAAAGCAATGGTTTTTAAGGATTACTAATTATGCAGATGAGTTATTAAAGGATTTAGAAAAATTAGATAACTGGCCAGAAAGAGTAAAAATAATGCAAGATAATTGGATTGGAAAGTCAATTGGTACAAATATTAATTTCAATATCATTACGAATCCAGATAAGAATATAACTGTATTCACAACAAGACCAGATACTTTATTTGGAGTTACTTATTTGGCAATTTCTGTTAATCATTCATTAATAAAAAATATTTCTGATCAGGCAACCTTACAAGATATAGAAAATCTTAAACAACATATAAAAAAAAATAAAAACAATGAACTTGACAAAACTGGAATAAAAACTAGCTTAATTGCTATAAATCCAGTTAATTCTGAATCTATACCTATTTGGGTGGCAAGTTATGTTCTTGATGAATACGGTACAGGCGCTGTTATGGGCGTACCTGCTCATGATTTAAGGGATTTTGAATTTGCTAAGAAAAACAATATTGATATTAAACAGGTAATAATAAAGGATAAAGGTGAACCAATTAACGAGCTTGATAATGCTTATGTAGGTAATGGATATCTTATTAATTCAAATCAATACAATGGTATAGAAAATACTATTGCTAAATTAAAAATTTTAGATGATGGAGTAAATAATGGATGGGCCGAAAATAAGATTCAATATCGTTTAAGGGATTGGTTAATATCTAGACAAAGATATTGGGGATGTCCGATACCCATCGTTAATTGCAAAAAATGTGGATCTGTTCCTTTAAACCAATCGGAATTACCTGTTTCATTACCAAAAGATATAGAAATCTCGGCTAATAAGATTAATGCTTTAGGTGATAATAATAATTGGATAAATACAACATGTCCAAAATGTGGAATTACGGCAAGAAAAGAAACTGATACAATGGACACTTTCATGTGTTCATCTTGGTATTTTTTAAGATATCCATCTTCAAAATGTTCAACTAAACCATTTGAAAAGATCGAAATTAATAAGTGGTTGCCTGTTGATCAATATGTTGGAGGAGTAGAGCATGCAATATTGCATTTGTTATATGCAAGATTTTTTACTAAGGCCTTGCGAGATAATAAACTGTTTGAAATTGATGAACCATTCAAAAAACTATTAACGCAAGGAATGGTTCAGGCCGCAGCCTACAAAAACAATAAAACTGGTAAATATGTTTCTCCTTCAGATATTACTGACCTATCAAATCCTACAGATCCAATTGACAATTCCAAACTCGAAGTTCTTTTCGAAAAGATGTCTAAGTCAAAATATAATGGAATAGACCCTGAATCAGTAATTAAAAAATATGGAGCAGATACAGCAAGAATGTTTATATTATTTAAAGCACCGCCAGAAAAAGATTTGGAATGGGGAGATACAGATGTTGAAGGACAATTTAGATTTTTAAGCAGAATTTGGAAGCTTTATATAAATTGTGCAAAAGATATAAATAGTAAAAGCAAGTCGTATCCAGATAAAGATAAATCTTTAATAAAGTCAATGAATATTGCTATAAAAGAAATTTCAAATGACATATTAAATAACCAATTTAATACTGCGATTTCAGAACTAATGAAGTTTTATAATTCACTATCAAATTCAATTAATGACGTAAACAATAATTTAAAAATAGACGCTTTAAAAACATTTTGTATATTGTTGGCTCCATTTGCACCTCATATTGCAGAAGAAATATGGCATCTTATAGGATTTAAAAAATCTGTGCATTTAGAACACTGGCCTTCATTTAATGCCGAAGCACTTAAGGAAGATTCATATGAACTAGTAATACAAGTGAATGGAAAAGTTAGAGACAAAGTAAATATTAATAATGATATGAATAAAGATCAAATTAAAGAATTGACCCTTAAAAGACCTAACATATTAAAATGGACTCAAGAAAAGGAAATAAGAAAAATAATTATTGTTAAAGGAAAAATTATGAATATTGTTGTTTAAAATTTGATTTTTTTTGAATAACTAATGAATTTGGATTTGACCAATCGCCCTGAACTAAATAATCATCATTATCGAAACACATTTCACGAAGAATGAAAAATATAGGTTCACTCACTGAATTATCAAATAATGATGTTATATCATTTATAGAATATTCTCCTCCATCGTCTAATATATTACTTACTTTTTGTTGATACTCAATAATATTTGCGGCTGCTTTCTTTCCAGCTTCAACTCCAGGTTGATCATATGCATTTATATTTACTAATTCAGCGTAGAAGGATACAGCCCTCTCAAATAAAGCGATTAAAGCACCTAATGAAAAACAATTTAATTTTTCTAATGTGATAGTGATACTTTGTCTGTTTTCGCTGGAGAGTGCTAATCTTGTTCCTTGTAAAAAACCAGAAAGATATTCTTTAGGATTCTCTTTTTCATCAAAAATATTAGTAGATGGAGAATCTAATAATTCAATAAAAATACAAAAGAAATTATCAATACCATCTCTCAGTTGCTGAACATAAGCATGTTGATCTGTAGATCCTTTATTACCAAAAACTGAAATACCCTGATTAACCACTTCACCATTCCTATTAAATTTCTTACCTAATGATTCCATTACTAATTGCTGGAGATATTTACTAAATACCTGTAACCTATCTCTATAAGGTAATACGACCATATCTCTCTTTCCAACGCCATCACCAGTTAAATACCATGCAGATGATAATAATGCTGCGGGATTATTTTTAAAATCACTTATACGTGTGGCCTCATCCATTAATGATGCACCTCTAACAAATTCAAATATATTTTCATCAATAAGAGCTAATGGAAGTAATCCCACAGAACTTGTAATACTTGTTCTTCCTCCAACCCAATCTTGTAAATTAAATATTTTTAACCAATTTTCAGAGGTGGCTTTATTAAATAACTTACTATCTTTCATAGTTATAGCTATAGCATTTGAATTCCATTCAAGAGCATTATTTTCGCAATGACTTTTTATAATTTCCATAGCAATTCTAGGTTCAGGCGTACCACCAGATTTGCTTACTACTACAAATAATGTTGTAGATAATTTTTCTGATAACTCTTCTAACTTTTCACTAATTAAAAAAGGATCAACATTATCGATATAAGAAAATTTTAGGCCTTTAGAGCACCTTTGCAGAGACTCTGTAATAAGTAATGGACCTAAACCACTTCCACCAATTCCTATCCATAGAACATCAGTATAGTTCTGATTATTCTTATTCTTAATATCTCCATTTAAAATTTGTTTTCCAAATTCAGAGATTGCATTAATATCTGCGCTAATTTCCTCTCCTATTTTTGAAGAGGGTGAAATTGATGGATTTCTAAGCCAATAATGTCCAACTTGTCTATTTTCATCAATATTTGAGATTGCTCCATTTTCTAATTCATTCATTGATGAAAATACATCTATAAATTTCACTTCTAAATTATTTATCTCTTTATTTGTGAAATTAATTTTGCTTATGTCTAACCAAATATTTAATTTTTTATCAAACCAAAGATAATTACAAAATTTATCCCAAGAGTTAAAATCTTCATTCATTTTATATATTTGTTTCTTTTATTTATTATTTAATTATATCTAAACGACTACTATATAGATTTGAATAATTTAAAATTGTTTAAATTTATATTTTCAAATAAATATGTTTTTGAATATAAACAATTAAAATAGAGGTTTTTTTTTATTTCATATGAATTTATCATTGTATTAAAAAAAACTTTGGATAAATCATTTAACTACATAATTTCGCCTGAGATATCTGAATTTAGAAGATTTTCTCCAAAATTAAAAATTGGTGTACTTGCTTCTGGGAATGGAACAAACTTTCAGGAATTAATTAATCTCTCAGAAAATGGTGAATTAGATATAGATATAAAAGTTCTTATAACTAACAAAGATGATGCAGGTTGTATAAAAAGAGCTGATAGTGCAAAAATACCTCACAGGATAATAAGAGGCAAAGACTTTCTGGAGAAAGAGCTATTTGAATTAGAAATTATAAATACTTTAATTAAATTCGATGTTGAACTTATTGTAATGGCTGGCTGGATGAAAATTGTCACTCCCTTCTTTATTAATAAATTTAAGAATAAAATTATTAATATTCACCCATCATTACTTCCTTCATATAAGGGTGGTTCTGCGATAAAGGACTCTTTATTAAATGGTTCAAAAATAACTGGTTGTTCAGTACATTTTGTTGCTGAGGAGGTAGATAGTGGTTCTTTGATTATGCAAGCTGCATTGTCAATTAGAGATGATGATGATATTGATTCACTTTCCAAAAGAATACATATTCTGGAACATAAAATTTTACCTCAATCAATCTCTCATGCTGGTTTTTTAATAAGAAGTAATTTTATGGAAAATTATTAATTAACTCAAGACCATCATCCATTGCATATCCACTCATAATATTTAAATTTTGAATTGCTTGCCCAGTCTGTCCTTTTAACAAATTATCAATTACAGACAAAATAATAATCCTCCCATTTCGAATATCAACTTTTACAGAAAGAAAAATTTGGTTTGTATTTTTAACCCATTTTGTTGATGGATATGTATTTACAGGTAAAACTTTAATATTTTTAAAATTTCTATAATAATTATCCAAAAGAATTCTGCAATCATCAGAAGTCAAGCCTGGATCTTTTAATCTCCCATAAATAGTTGAATGCATACCCCTGGCAAATGGAACCAAATGAGGAGTAAAAAGCAGTTCAATCTTATTTCCTGAGACTAATGATGCTACTTGCTCGATCTCAGAAGTATGTCTATGGTTTATCAATCCATATGCAGATAGACCTTCACCACATTCTGACAAAAGTAGTTTTTGGTTTGGTTCTCGACCACCTCCAGAAGTACCGCTTTTAGAATCAATTACTATTCCTTCATTATCAATAATTCCTTGGGAAAGATAAGGAACTAGTGGAATAAGAGCAGATGTTGGATAACATCCTGGACATGCAATTAATCTTCCTTTTGAAATAGTTTCTTTATTTATTTCAGGGAGTCCATAAACTGCCTCTTTGCATAAATCATCATCATTCCTTTTAAAAATGGCAGATTCCTTTGAATATACTTTTTTCCATTCATCTAATGACTTATATCTATAGTCAGCTGATAAATCGATAACTTTTACTCCTCTATCTAATAATTTTCTTGTCAAGGTGGAGGAAAAACCATTTGGCAAGCAAAGCAAAGCGATGTCAGCTTTGTTTGAGATATTATCTACTGATATTTTTTCTATGTTAGGATCACCATCAAGATAAATAAAAGGAAAATTTTCATTCCACTTTGATCCTGATGTTTTATTACCTCCTAAAAATGAGATATTATAGTTTTTATTTTTCTTTAGTAGATTTACTGCCTGAATACCTCCGTAACCAGTAGCACCTACTATTGCAACATTCATTTCTTTGAATTGGCAGACTTTGAGATAGGATTATAAAGTGTTGAATTTAAGGTAACTAAAACACTATTTTTCTATATTGATAGGAATAATGAAAGAAACAAGTCCCAAATCAAATAATGGAACAATTTTGGATATAAATGAATCTTTTAAAATTGAATTTGATCCTATAAGCGATGCGTTGGCAGCTATAAGAAATGGTGAATGCATAATTGTTGTAGATGATGAAAGAAGAGAAAATGAGGGAGATTTAATATGTGCAGCTCAGTTTGCAACTCCACAGCAAATTAATTTTATGGCTACTGAGGGACGTGGTCTAATATGCCTAGCTATGCAAGGTGAAAAACTTGACTCTTTAGATTTACCATTAATGGTAGATAGAAATACAGATGAAAATCAAACAGCATTTACGATATCAATTGATGCTGGACCTGAAAATAATGTTACTACTGGAATTTCAGCTGAAGACAGGGCAAAGACAATACAAGTTGCTATAAACACAAATACAAAACCTGATGATTTAAGAAGGCCAGGACATATTTTTCCATTAAGAGCTAAAAAAGGTGGAGTATTAAAAAGGGCAGGACATACCGAGGCGGCAGTAGATATTGCTGCTATGTCAGGACTTTATCCCGCTGGAGTGATTTGCGAAATACAAAACCCTGACGGTTCCATGTCAAGACTTCCACAACTTAAAGAGTATGCAAAACAGTGGGGAATGAAATTAATATCCATAGCTGATTTAATAAGTTATCGGTTTCAAACCGAGAGATTTGTATTTAGAAAATCCGATGCTGTACTTCCTAGTATTTTTGGTAATTTCAAAGCTTATGGATATGTTAATGAACTTGATGGTTCAGAGCACGTTGCATTAGTTAAACAAAAATCATCAAAATTAAGCGAACCTGTACTAGTAAGAATGCATTCAGAGTGCTTAACTGGCGATGCTTTTGGATCATTACGTTGTGATTGTAGGCCCCAATTAGAGGCAGCTTTATCAAGGATAGAAAAGGAGGAAGAGGGAGTTGTTGTTTACTTGAGACAAGAAGGTAGAGGTATTGGTCTAATAAATAAATTAAAAGCTTATAGTCTACAGGATGGCGGATTAGACACTGTAGAAGCTAATGAAAAATTAGGATTTCCAGCTGATCTCAGAAATTATGGTGTTGGAGCACAGATATTAACCGATCTAGGGATAAAAAAACTAAAATTACTTACGAACAATCCTAGAAAAATCGCTGGATTAGGTGGTTATGGAATAGAGGTTATTGAGAGAGTTCCATTAGTAATTTGTCCAAACGATAATAATGCAGAATATTTGAGTGTTAAAAAAACCAAGTTAGGTCACATGATTGATGAAGATAATACTAATTCAAAGAATATCGATCCATTTATATCAATTTTTCTTGATGGAAAATATAAATCTATTGATCTAGTTCCAATAAAAAATAATGTTATTAAATTCTGTAGTGATAAGAACATTAATATTAAACTAGAAAGTACTCCAAGATTATTGGCTTTTTGGAATCGGCCAAAATTAGTTTGGCGAATTTTGCATGATCAGAATAGAACCAGTTCAAACATTACTGATGAAGAAATAAAGAATATAGAGTTATTTATTCAGTTTTTATCCAATTATGAAAATAGTACAAAGATTGGAATTATTGTTTCTAGAAACATTGAACAGGCATTACATCCAAAAAGTAGCATCAAATTAATAAATACTAAATTTACTATTAATAATGAAATATTATATTCATCTACAAGAAAATTTAATCTAGATAAAGAGACATTTAATATTGTTTTTGAAGGCTAAATTACTATTTTAAAGTTGCTTTTAGAATTTTTGAACCATTAGTAAGCTTTAGAACTACATCCATATCGTCAGTCTTACCAAAAACAGTATGAACTCCATCGAGATGAGGCTGTGGTTCATAAACTATGAAAAACTGACTACCACCTGTATCCTTTCCTGCATGAGCCATAGAAAGTGAGCCTTTTAGATGTTTATTGGAATTAATTTCACATTTAATATTATATCCAGGGCCTCCAGTTCCAGGCATACCAGATGCTCCATCACGAGTATTTGGACATCCTCCCTGAGCCATAAATCCAGGAATAACTCTGTGAAATGCTAGACCATCATAAAAACCATCACTAATAAGGTTCGTGAAGTTTTTAACTGTATTGGGAGCGTCGTCAGAGAAAAATTCAATATTAATGTTCCCCACTTCTGTTTCAAATAATGCAGTTGCCATGTTTTATTTGTTAGATAATTTATTGATATCTTAATATCTAAAGCAACTTTTCAAGGTTTTCCTTAATGGTATTTATATCAATGTTATCTTTATTACTATTTTTGTCTTTCTCCCAATTTTCAACTTCTAGGTTTTTCTGGGGTGGTGAAATTAATAACCTATCTTCTGCAGTTTTAGGTACGAAATTTTTTTCTACTAATTTGCATTCATAATCTAATTTTATACAGAAATCTTTTATTTCCTCTATGTTTATCATTTCAACTGTTGGCAACGGAAAATCTTGAGCTTCTAATAGACCACAATATCTTGATGCATCATCTTTATCTTCAAACATAAGAACAATTGTCCTACCTTTAAGTTCGATTGAATGGATTCCTTCCTTATCTGTTCCTGAATTATATAAAAGAACAAATATGTTCATAAGAATTTATTTTTCTATTTATATAATATTTGATTAAGAATCAGAAAGTGATAATTCTTGTAATCTTGTATATAAAGCAATTTCTTCATCATTAATATCAGCAGGTATGACTACCAAGATTTCAACATATTGATCACCTACATTATCTTCGAAAGTTAAACCCCTGCCTTTCAAACGTAACATTCTTCCGGTAGATGATTTAGGAGGTACTTGAAGAGTGACATTCCCATCAAGGGTAGGGACCTCTACTGCACAACCAAGAAGAGCATCATGAGGAAATAATTCCAATTTATAAAGAACTCTTAAACCATCAATTCTTAGGCCACTTTCGGTTTGAACTTTTAACTGTAGATAATGATCTTTACCTCCTCTTGCAATATTTTCAAGTCTTAATCGCCATCCATCTCCAGCAAAAGGGGGGGTATCAACTTCTACTACGGTTTCATCTTCAAGTTCTATTAAAATTGAAGCTCCATTTAAGGCCTCATCAGGATTTAATTCAATAACTGTTTCAATATCTTGGTGGAGTTTAACTGGAGGCGGCTCTTCTGGTGAGGTTGTAGGGTATTCATAATGATTAAATTCATCATTATTTATATTTCTCGATTCATCTTCAAATGGTTCATTATCATATTCCTCGTAATACTTTTGTGAATATTCATATCCAAATAATGAATCAAGATAATCTTGAAAATCAGGAAAACCTGTCTTGAAGTTATTATTTTCATAATCATTCTGGATATTTTCATCAGAACTATTTTTTCTTATTTTAGGATCACGTAAATATTCGTAGGCTTCGTTAATTAATTTAAATCTTTCTTCTGCATTAAGATCATTTTTATTTAAATCTGGATGCCATTTTCTTGCTTCTCTTCGAAAGGCCTTTTTAAGTTCTTTATCGTCGAAATTAGGGGATAAGCCCAAAATCGACAAATAGTCTTTTTTAGAGGAAGTAGTCATTGTCCCATGGATCATCGTCCCTAGAATTACCATACCTCGAATTTCTATAATTTCTATTCATTTGATTATCCCAAGGATCATCATCCCAGTAATCATCAGAAAAAAGTTCGTCTTTTAATGATCCAAATGTATTTTTAATACCTTGTAATGGATTATTATCATTTTTCTTTTCTGCTGCAAATTTTCTGTTTAAACCAAATAATGCTTCTTGAAGAGAGCTTACTGAAATTTCTAATTCTTGAGGATCATCGTCATCTATATACTCTTCAACATCTTGAATAGCTAATTCAACAGCTCTTTGTTGTCTTTCAGCTCCATAAGGTCCAAATTCTAATGATGCATCCCTAAGCCTTCTTTCAGCTTGCGCGATAAGAGTTAGAGCGCTATTTTTTCTATCAATAACAGATCTCTTTATTCTATCTTCATTGGCCTTTGATTTAGCTTCGTCAATTATCGAATTTATTTCTTGTTCATTTAAATTTGAGCCGCCAGAAATTGTAACTGTTTGCTTTCTTCCAGTTGTTCTATCAGTTGCACTAACTTCTAAAAGACCATTAGCATCAATATCAAATGCTACTTGAACTTGTGGGATTCCTCTGGGTGCTGGTGGTATTCCAGACAGCCTAAATTTACCAAGAGACTTATTTTCAGAAGCTAACGGCCTTTCTCCTTGCCTTACTTGAACAACAACTGATGATTGATTAGCTTCTGATGTACTAAAAACATCTGATTGTCTTACTGGTATTGGAGTATTTCGTGGAATAAGTACTTTCATAAGTCCACCAATAGTTTCTAAACCTAAAGAAAGAGGTGTAACGTCATTTAGCAATAAATCTTGTAAATCACCACTAATTATTCCAGATTGTATCGCAGCACCAATTGCAACCACTTCATCTGGGTTAACGGATTGACAGGGATTACTTGGAACAAGAGTCTTAACTAATTGCTGAACCATTGGAATTCTGGTGCTGCCACCAACAAGAACTACCTCATCAATTTCTTCTGGGTTCCATCCGGAGTCATCTAGTGCTATTTGGACAGGTTCTAATAATCTGTCTAATAGGTCCTGAGATAGTGATTCAAAAATTTTTCTATCTAAGATCTCTTCAATATGTAATGGCCCCTCTTTACTTGTGGTGATAAAAGGTAATGATATTTTTGTTTTTTGCAATCCTGATAATTCACATTTAGCTTTTTCGGCAGCTTCAGTTAATCTCTGTAAAGCTTGTCTATCCCTTCTTAAATCAATTTCATGTTTAGCTAGAAATTTTTCAGCAAGCCAATCAACTATTTTTGAGTCAAAATTGTTTCCTCCTAGTTGGGTATCTCCACATGTGGCTTTAACATCAAAAACACCATTAGAAATTTTCAATAATGAAACATCAAATGTTCCTCCCCCTAAATCAAAAACCAAAACATTATTAGAAGAACTTTTTTCAAAGCCATAAGCCAAAGCAGCTGCAGTTGGCTCATTTAGGATTCTATCTACTTTGATACCAGCCAATATTGCAGAATCTTTTGTGGCTTGTCTTTGAGATTCATTAAAATAAGCAGGGACTGTAATAACAGCAGAATCAACAGTATCTCCAAGATATGTTTCAGCATCATTTATTAATTTTCTAATTAATGAGCTTACTAACTCCTCAGGAGCATACTCTCTTTCTGTATTTGGACTCAGAACCCTAACACTGCCATTATTATTGGCTTTGACATTGTAAGGAACAGAAATACTATTCTCATCTAATTCATCCCAATCACTACCAATAAATCTTTTTAAGTTAAAAAAGGTATTCTTTGGATTTAAAACAAGTTGTCTTCTTGCTTGTTCACCTATTACTATTTCTTTGTCCTTTGTAAAACCAACTATAGAAGGAGTAGTTCTAGACCCTTCAGAATTTGCAATAACAATCGGACGACCAGCTTCTATTACTCCAACAACGGAGTTAGTAGTACCTAAATCAATCCCAACTATTTGACCCATGTTTTTAGATCGCTAAATTAAAGCAAAATTTACTAATAATTTAATTAATTTTTATCTTAGATATTTACATATAATAATAAAAATCAAATATTTTCAACTTAATTTAAATAAATAAGATTATTTGTATCCTGACAAACTGATTACTACTTAATTTAAAACATCTATATGGAATAATTTGTTGATGAAATTAACCTAAATCAAGTAATATTAAACGGAGAGAGAGGGATTCGAACCCTCGATAAAGTTGCCCTTATACAGCATTTCCAGTGCTGCGCCTTCAACCACTCGGCCACCTCTCCCAAGATAACCATTTTAACCCTTGATCATCCCATTTTTGAGGAAAGTTATTTGAAAAAGACTTTCACAGTCACGATTAAAAATAAAGAAACCGGAAAGGTTTACCAAGAGCAGGTTAAACGTGATGAGTACATACTTAAGGAATTTGAAAAGAAAGGTTTCAAGCTTGCATTTTCATGTAGAAATGGTTGCTGTACAAGTTGTGCGGTTAAAATAATATCTGGTACTTTGCAACAACCTGAAGCCATGGGTGTATCTCAATCCTTAAAAGATAAGGGTTATGCACTGCTTTGTGTCGCCAAAGCAACTTCAGATATTGAGGTGGAAACAACATATGAAGATGAAGTTTACGATTTACAGTTTGGACAATATTTTGGGAGAGGAAATACAAGAGTCGCGCCACCTTGGGAATTTGAGGAAGATTAATAATCATGTTTGAATTAAGTGAAATAGAGGAACTTGCAAATCTAGTAAACTTATCCAGTTTGTATGAATTAGCCAAGAACTCTGCACAAATTGGTAATGAAATTCTAAAAATAAATTATAATAAAATTCAGAAAATATCATCAAAGGGTAGAAAAGGTGATCTAGTAACCAATGTAGATTTGGAAGTTGAAAATAAAATAAAAGAATATTTATTAGAAGAGACCCCAAACATATCAATCAATGCAGAGGAATCGGGTAAATTACACAAATCCTCGGATTTAACATGGTGTATAGACCCATTAGACGGTACAACAAATTATTCTCATGGATATCCTTTTTTTGGAACTTCTATTGGTCTTGTATATAAAAACAAACCAATAATAGGGGCTATATCAGTACCTTATTTAAATGAGTTATATTCAGCCTGTATCGGTTTAGGATCATTCTGCAATGATAGTGAACTTAAAGTATCAAGTCCCTCAAAACTTTCTGATAGTCTACTTGTAACTGGTTTCTCTTATGATAGATTTGAGACAGAGGATAATAATTATGCTGAATTTTGTTACTTAACACATAAAACCAGAGGTGTCAGAAGAGGAGGAGCAGCAGCAGTTGATCTAGCATTTGTTGCTTCAGGTAAAGTCGATGGATACTGGGAAAGAGGATTAGAGGTATGGGACCTAGCGGCCGGTGCTATCATTGTAAAAGAGGCTGGTGGTATTATTTCTGATTATCCATCAGGAAATTTTAATTTAAGTTCTGGAAGAATTTTAGCTTGTTCACCTAGCCTTGAAAATGAATTAAAAAATGAACTAGATAAAGTTTCTCCATTTAAAAAAAATCTCTACACCTAAAATTCGTTAAACAATAAAATGACAGATATAAAGGAAATTAAATTAGTCGATGTAAAAAATAACTCTAATATTATAAATAATTTAAATAGTATTTATAAACTATGGGGCTATGAAGAGGTTTCACCATCATTTATAAATACTGTAGAGACAATAAGAGGTCGTGGAGTTATTGAAGAAAATCAGCTTGTTGGAATTGTAAGTAATAATTCATTATGCCTTAGGCCAGAAATGACAACATCTATTGTTAAATTGTCATCTACTAGATTAATAAATAAGAAAAGACCTATAAGATTATTCACCAGTGGAATGGTCTTTGATAAAAAACATAATAATAAAAATTCATTTAAGTTACAAGAAAAACTGCAGAGTGGAATTGAATTAATTGGGTACGATACAAAATACCCAGAAATTGAAGTTATTAATATTTTGTTTGATGCAATCGATAATATTAAATTGAATGATGGTTGTAATTTATTTCTACTAGTAAGCACCACAAAAATAATGGATTTAATCTTAAATAAATATAAGAATAATAATTTTGAAGAAATTAAGAAAAGTCTCGTTAATTTTGATCAAGATAATTTATCTAAATTAGGAATTGATGAAGATGATAAATATATTCTTAAAGATCTCTTATTCACAAGAGGGGAACCAATATCTATATTAAAAAAACTGAAAGCTACATATGGTACAAGTAAAACTTTAGATGACTTAAATTTTTTATTTGAAACATTATCAAAAATATCAAATAAATATGGTATTAAATTACAACTTGATCCCACATTTCAACCTCACTTAAATTTATATGAAGGAATAGTTTTTCAACTTATAGGGGATGATGGTAAAAATAAAAGTGTTATTGCAAAAGGCGGAAGATATGATGAATTAGTAAGATTCTTTAGTCCTAATGAGAAAATCTTAAATGGGATTGGATTTACAATTTCAATAGACATCTTAAGAAATTTAACTAGGGAAGAAAAGATAGATAAAAAAAAGATTTTATTAATGTTTAAAGATTCATATTTGTTAGAAAAAGGTATGAATGTACAAAAAGAACAACAGAAAAGAGGAAATATTGCCGTCTTACATTTAAATCCAATTGATGACTTGGCTAAAGCCAATCAAATAATGAAAGAAAACAATTGTAGTGAGATTTTGTGGGTTAAATAAAACCATTAAAAAGTTTATTTAAATTTTTAAATTCATACATTGTTCGGACAATACTCCTAATTAAACTTGATTAACTAGTTTTTAGGAAATAAGATTTAATATGTTTGATAATTTTTTAAATGGAAAAAGGTGAAATTCGTATTAATACCGAAAATATTTTCCCAATTATTAAGAAGGCAGTATATTCTGACCATGAAATCTTTTTAAGAGAACTTGTTAGTAATGGTGTTGACGCAATAAGTAAACGAAGAATGGCATCTATGGCTGGCGACTGCGACAACACTGAAGAAGCTCAAGTAAAAATATCTATTGATCGTGATAATAATACTCTAACAATTTCTGATAATGGAATTGGAATGAATGATGAAGAAATTAAGAAATACATAAACCAAGTAGCATTTTCTAGCGCAGAAGAATTCCTAACAAAATACAAAAAAGATAATGATGAATTTATAGGCCATTTTGGACTTGGTTTTTATTCAAGTTTTATGGTGGCAGATAGAGTTGATATATTAACTAAATCAGCAATTGGAGAATCAAAAGCTTTCAAATGGTCTTGTGATGGATCGCCAAATTTTACCTTAGAGGATTCAGAGAGAGAGACAATTGGTACAGATGTTATTCTTCACCTACTTGAAGAAGAAAAAGAGTTTATTGAGCCTGAAAGGATTAAATCATTAATAAAAAAATATTGTGATTTTATGCCAATAGATGTCTTATTAGAAGGTGAGACAATTAATAAGAAAAATCCTCCTTGGAGAAAACAACCTAGTGAATTAAAAGATGAAGATTATATTGAGTTATATAAATACCTTTATCCTTTTCAGGGTGATCCACTGTTATGGATTCATCTAAATACAGATTATCCATATGACATACAAGGGATATTGTACTTTCCTAAGTTATCTGGTAGAGCTGATTGGGAAAAAGGAGAAATTAAGCTATTTTGTAACCAAGTTTTTGTAAGCGATTCAATTAAAGAGATAGTACCAAAATACCTTTTACCTCTAAGAGGAGTAATTGACTCTACAGATATACCTCTAAATGTTAGTAGAAGCGCATTACAAACAGATAGAAAAGTAAGATCTATATCATCATTTATTTCAAAAAAAATTGCTAATAAACTGAAGGATTTGATTAAAAATTCTCCAGAATTTTATGCAGAGATTTGGGATTCTATCTCTGCTTTTATTAAAATTGGTGCTATCGAAGATGAAAAATTTGCTGATTTAGTTGATAACAGTATAATTTTCGAAACAATTATAAATTCAGAGAAGGATGTAACTAAAGATATTGAAAAAAAATCACTTATCAAATCAAATGATAAATATTTCACAACTCTCGCAAATTACAAAGAACGAAACAAGATAACTGATTCTAAAAAAATAATTTACTGTTCAGATTCTATTGCTCAGTCAAGCGCATTAAATATCTGTTTATCTGATAACAAAGAAGTTATTAAATCAGATCCCTTAATTGATGCACAATTTCTTCCTTGGTTAGAAAGTAAAAACGAAGATTTTCAGTTCCAAAGAGTTGATTCAGAAATAAATGAATTAGAGGATAAGGAATCAAAAGAAATTGTAGATAAGGACGGAAAATCAAATGCAGAAAATCTTAGGGATACCATAGTTAAGGCACTTAACAATGAAAAAGTAACTGTTAAAGTTCAGTCACTTTCAAGCAACGGAGCTCCCCCTGCAATGATCTTGCTTCCAGAGCAAATGAGAAGAATAAATGATATGGGTGCCTACATGGAACAAAAGATGCCTGGCTTACCTGAATATCATGTTCTCTTGATTAATAAGGAACATCCACTAATTGTTGGTCTTAATAAAATCACAGGAAATAAAATAATTGTTGATAAAAATGATCCTGTTGAAAATCCACTGGCATCTAAAATCGCTAATCACGTATATGATATGGCTAAATTGTCAGTTGGTGGATTAGATCAGCAACAGATAATTAATTTACAAAATAATAACGCTGATTTAATTTCAGAATTGCTGAGTTCAACTACATAAGTAGTGTGTTAATATTCTTAAAGATATAATTAAAAAAATATGTCAAGGGTTTGTGAACTTACTGGAGCAAAAGCTAATAACGGGATGGCCGTAAGCCACTCACATATTCGTACAAAAAAATTACAGCAAGTTAATCTTCAAAAAAGAAGACTTTGGTGGGAAGAAGGAAATAAATGGATAAACATAAAAGTCAGTACTAAAGCACTTAAATCTATACAAAAAGTAGGTTTACATAAATTTGCTAAATCAAATGGAGTTGATTTGAAAAAATTCTAAATTTGATGAGAAATTTAGTTATAAGTTTTTTAATATCTTTTTCTCTATTCATAAATTGTAATTCAGTATTAGCATTTGACTTTGCTCCTGAAGCTGGTGACATAGCTCCAAATTTTCAACTAGAAGGTTTTAATAAAAACATCAAAACAAAAACAATCTGGAAATTAAGCGATTTTCAAGGGAAGTGGCTTGTTATGTATTTTTATCCAAAGGACTTTACAGCAGGTTGCACTCTTGAAGCAAAAGGTTTTTCAGAATTAAAAAATGATTTTTTAAAATATAATGCAGAAATTATTGGCATTAGTGCTGATAATAAAGACTCTCATGAAAGTTTCTGTAGCGCAAAAACAATAAATTACACATTATTATCTGATCCTGACGGAATTATTAGTGATAAATATGGTTCCTGGATTCCGCCATTCTCAGATAGAAATACTTTCTTGATTTCTCCAGAAGGAAAAATATCTTATAGATGGATAAGTGTTTTACCTATAAATCATGCGAAGGAAGTACTTAACGTATTAAAGAAAGTAATATAAAATTTTGCACGAATTATCATTTGGAACTTGGTTAATACATATCTCCTCAGTAATAGAATGGATTATTGCCATATTTGTCATAAACAAAATTTCTAAATATAAAAAATACAATTTATTTTTTTGGTTAAGCATCGCTATGGTTCCAAACTTAATAGGTGCTATGTGTGCAATTACTTGGCATATCTATGACAATCAAGATATTCTTTACGGTCTAGTAACACTTCAAGGAATATTTACATTCATAGGAAATTCAACATTAGCTTTAGCTTCTAGGATAATTTTTAGAGCTTCAGAGACATATGAATAATTTATTTTTAAAATTTATAGAAAAATTAGGTTTAATTGATAACACATTATTGTTCGCACTATCAATAATTCCATATGCAATTTTTTTGTTTTACTTATATAAAATAAAATCTGTTAATAATTTTGTAAAAACAGGCTTTTCATTAACTGTCTTATTCGTATTAATAACTATATTGGTATCTATCTTCACTTTAAATTATTACGATAAAACCCTTGTTGAGGTTGACTTCCTGCATGGTTTAGCAGAATCATTCTTAACTCTAAGTGATTTTGTAATTTTGTTTGGATTTATAAGGTTGTTAAATAGCATAGAAGTAAACAACTCTTAAGACCTTTTACAATTTTGTGTTTTTTAGGTAAAAGTATTAGACAATATATAAAAATAACGAATTTTTATGCTTACTACATTATTTGCAGCTGCATCTGCTCCAGCAACATTTGAATGGTCTCCAAAGTGCGCCGTTGTAATGATTGCATGTAATGTTTTTGCTTACGCAATTGCAAGAGCAACTATAAGAAAACCTAATGAAGGTTTCGAAATACCTAATTCAAAATTTTATGGTGGTTTAAGTCACGCATCAGTCGTAGGAGCTAATTGCCTTGGTCATATTTTCGGAATTGGGGCAATCCTAGGATTAGCATCACGTGGGGTTTTATAAAACTTAATTTATAAAGTTTTTATTTATTTAATTTAAATTTCTCAACAATTCTATCTGCCATCTGATCAGGCATAAGACCTAATTTTTCTTTACTCTGATCAGGTGAGGCATGATCAACTAAAACATCTGGTATACCAATTCTGTATACAGGAATATTTACTTCATTATCATTAAATAATTCAACGATAGCAGAACCAAATCCACCTATTAAGGTTCCTTCTTCCATAGTTACTACTTTTTGAATCCTACTTGCTAGAGGAATAATGAGATTTTCATCTATAGGTTTTACAAATCTTGCATTTACTATGCATGCATTAATGTTCTTACCTTTTAAGATATCTGCTGTTTGAATAGCTGAAGCAACCATAGATCCATAAGCAATAATTAAAATATCATTTCCCTGTTCTAGTATCTCAGCTTCACCTATATTCAATGGTTCCCAACCTTCATCCATTACAGCTACTCCTAATCCAGAACCTCTTGGAATTCTTAAAGCGGTAGGCCCTTTATGATTAATAGATGTTATTAACATCCTTTGCAATTCAGATTCATCCTTTGGCGCCATTAAGAC
>JAOOML010000008.1 GCA_028409275.1 Prochlorococcus sp. AH-716-I09
ATGACTGGTGGAGAGAATGGATAGAGTCCTTAGCGTCTTTTTACATGGTTAGTAATTTGAAAATGTTTAAAACTGCCTTTCCTCCTGGTTGGATTGGAAAACATAAGAAGATTTCTCAAGATTTGAAAGATCAGATATGGATTGAAATGACGAAAGAATTAAATATACAAAAAAATGAATTGACCAAAAAAGAGTTTTTATTAATAAATACTTTGCTCAAAAAAGGCAATTGGCAAAGTGATCTAATTAAGTCTGGTTTTAATCACACTCTAATTAATTCAATGGTTAGAAAAAATTACTTGGTAAAATTCAAAAAAAAGAAAAAAAAATATCCTAAATTAAATTTTCTTTTAAATGATCATATTGAAATTAAAAAACCAAATCTTACTAGTGAGCAAAAAATTGCATATCAAGAATTCCAAGTAATGAAACCTGGAGATGCTTTATTGCTATGGGGGGAAACAGGTTCAGGTAAAACAGAAGTTTATATGCGAATTGCTGAAGATCAATTACTTAATAAAAAAAGTTGTTTGATACTTGCCCCAGAGATTGGCCTGATTCCTCAACTTATTGATAGATTTAGGCAGCGATTTAATAATATTGTTTATGAATATCATAGTAACTGTTCCTCTGGTCATCGAAGTTTAGTCTGGAAGGAAATTATTAATACTAATGAGCCTCTAATAGTAATAGGGACGAGGTCCGCAGTATTTCTTCCAATTAAAAATCTAGGATTAATAATATTGGATGAGGAACACGATGTTTCATATAAACAAGATAGCCCTATGCCTTGTTATGACGCAAGAGACGTTGCTCTTGAAAGGGTAAAAAAGAACTCTGCAAAACTAATTCTTGGAAGCGCAACCCCATCAATGAAGACTTGGAAAAAGTGTATTTATGAAAAGAATTTTAAATTGGTAAGAATGATTCAAAGAATTTCAAGAAATGAGGTGCCTGAAATAAGAATTATTGATATGCGTGATGAATTTAAGAAAGGAAATATGAAAATTTTATCAAGTGAATTATTAGGGTTGCTTCCAAAACTTCGCAAAAATAATGAGCAGGCAATAATTTTGATCCCAAGAAGGGGGCATAGTGGGTTTTTAAGTTGTAGAAATTGTGGATATTTAGTAAATTGTCCAAATTGTGATATCCCTTTATCTGTCCATCTTGGTTCAAAAGGAAGAAAATGGTTAAGTTGTCATTGGTGTGATCATAAATCGAGAATGATCAACAATTGCCCAGATTGTAATTCAAATGCCTTCAAACCTTTTGGGATAGGTACTCAAAGAGTTATAGAGTTTTTAAATGATGAATTTCCTGATTTAAGAGTACTTCGATTTGATCGTGATACAACCTCAGGGAAAGATGGTCATAGAGATATTCTTTCAAAGTTTTCTAGAGGAGAGGCCGATATTCTTGTGGGGACTCAAATGTTAGCAAAAGGGATAGATATCCCTAGTATTACTCTTTCAGTAGTTATAGCGGCTGATGGATTGCTTCATCGTCCAGATATTTCGGCAGAAGAAAAATCATTACAACTGTTTTTACAATTAGCAGGCAGGGCAGGCAGGGCTCAAAAAAAAGGAAAAGTTATCTTTCAAACATATAAACCGAGCCATCCGGTAATCTCTTATCTTCAAAAAAGAGATTACGAAAGATTTTTAATTGAAACTTCAAAATTGAGGAAGGAGGCTAATTTATTTCCCTTTTGCAGTATTTGTCTCCTAAAATTTGCTGGTGAAAATTATGAATTAACAGAATCTATTGCAATTAAATTGGCGAAATATGTTCTAAATTTTTGTGAAAAAAATAACTGGAAATTAATTGGCCCTGCTCCTTGTTTAATTGCTAAAGTCGGGAAAAAATTTAGATGGCAAATATTAATATATGGTCCTGAAGGCTCAAAGATACCTTTGCCTGATAGGTCTTTATTATGGGAACTTATTCCTAAAAATGTTTTTTTAACAATTGATGTTAATCCAGCAGAGCTATAATTAATCTGATGGAAGTTGAGGTAAATCTGAACCCAGTTTAAATCTATAGAATCTTAATGCATAAGCCAATATTATTATTACTAAAATAATAGATATTCCGATCAACAATTTGTTCCAGCTCCAGAAAGAAAATTCTAGACTGTTCATCTGACCAGGATTTAATTCCCAAGTTATTAGATTTTTTACGATTTCTAAATTTGAATTATTTTTATTAATTAGGGTAACTTTATTAGGGTTAATTATTTTGAAAATAAGTTCTAGATTATCAAGATTTTGAATAGATTTAAGATCTAGATCTATTTTATAAAAAAATTTTTTAAAAAAGATGAAATCTTTTTGAGTAGTATTTATTTCTATATTGGTTGATCCTCCAGCTAACTCTCCTGCTGCATGTTGGATTTTTTTTAGAACGTTCTTGGCAGTCTCTAAATTCAGATTTTTATTTTTCAGAGAAAAACTTGATTCTTCTTGTATGATTTCTGCATTAGGAAAAATCCCTTTAATTTTATCTTCGAATTTTATCTGCCAAGGGAATTTTTTAATATATTTACCCTCTATTATCAGACTATTTGTTATTGAATCAATTTCACTAAGGTCAAGAGAATTCTCAATCCTCACGCAGCCACTTAAGAGAGGAATTAATAATAATAGTATTAAAACAATTATCAGTGAAAAGCCCTTTTGAAAGGGTTTCGTTTCACCAGTAGGAGTATTAGTAATATTAATAAATTTTTTTTCCCCCGCTATTATCTTTCTTTTTCGCAGTGATTTAAGAGATTGTTTATTTAAAGATGGATCGCTTTCAAACTCAACATTCCAATTTTCAGGTTTTTTAATGTCAGGCGAATCTATAACTTCCATCAAATATTTTGCATTTTCTCTTGTCTTATTGTCGTAAGATTTTAGTAGCTCTTTACAAAATTTTTTCGCCTCATCCTTGTTATTAATACCACAAAGGGCAGTAATTAAGATAGTTCTTAAATTTACGCCCTCTTTACTAGATAAAGGAAATGATTCGATTATAGGTAAGAGAAACTCAATGCAATAATGGTATTCGCCTTTAGCTAAAGCAAGTTCTACTGTTTCTAAAACTTGCTCATAAGTTTTCATGATTTAGGCAACTATCATTGTACCAATTCCAGAATTTGTAAAAATCTCAAGAAGTAATGAATGTTCTACTCGTCCATCGATTATGTGAGCTGCTTTGACTCCTTGAGCTAAAGCTCTTATACAGCATTCCGTCTTTGGAATCATCCCTTCAGAGACAATTTTTTTATCGATAAAATCTCTTGCCTCTTTAAGATTAATTTTTTCAACAAGAGTACTTTTATTATCTTTTTCTTTGAGAATACCTTTAGTATCAGTAAGTAGTATAAGTTTTTCTGCATTTATCGCAGCAGCAATTTCTCCAGCTACAAAATCTGCATTGATGTTATGAGAAATACCCTCTATAGTTGATCCTATACTAGAAATAACAGGAATATATCCTTTAGAAATAAGAGGGTCTAATAACTCAGGATTTATTTTAGTTACTTCTCCCACTAAACCATGGCTTCCATCTCCTAATTCCCTTGATTGAATTAAATTCCCATCAAGACCTGAAATTCCAACAGCAAGAGATCCTGTTGTATTAATGCCTCTTACAATTTGTTTGTTCACTCTACCCATTAAAACCATCTCGACAATATCCATTGTTTTTTGATCAGTAATTCTTAATCCATTTTCAAATTTGGGAGAAATTTCTAATTTGTTTAACCAATTATTAATCTCAGGCCCTCCTCCATGAATTACTATCGGGCATACCCCAACGCTTGCTAGAAGAGCTATATCCCTAAAAAAAGCCTTTTTCAGATCACCCTCCTCCATTACAGAACCACCATACTTGATAACAATTTTTCTGCCTGAGAAACTTTGTATATATGGAAGTGCTTCGCTTAATATTGATACTCTTTGAGAATCATTCATTATTAAAACTTGATTGAATTAAAAGAATTACGAAATTAGGTTTTTACAAATATATTCCTATATTTAATAAAAGAGAATAAGATCAAATTCTTTTTTATTATCGTTGATAATAAATTCTGATTCAAGACCTTTTACAAAAAACCTGTTTAATCTCTCTTGTTTCTCAATCCATTTTTCTAGAGGAACAGCATTTAATTCAAAACGCATTCTGAGACCATTTTTTTCTTCCTTTTTAATTTCTTCTATTTCTTTAAGTTGAGGAGGGTTATCCTCATCCCATAAATTTAGAGCTTCTAGTGAAGATTCAAGATGAGCTTTTATACCATACCTCCATCTTGTGACATCTTTAACTAACGCCGTTAATTCTTTTGGTCTATTAAATCTATTGGTGGAAAAGTTTTTCTGATCAAGCAATTCTGCGGGTGGTATTTCTGAAGTCTTTAAACCTAATCCAATTAGAAAAATAGGCACTCCATAAAAAAAAGTAGGTACACTTAAATTAACTGAGTCTGTAAAATAAGCTGTCATTCCAACAAAAGCCAATATTCCTCCAGTGGTTACGATTAAATTCCCTGGCGATAAGTATTTCTTCATTTTGATTTAGTAAAATAAATTTTAAATGTGCTAACAAGTATTATGCAAGATTCTAACAATGCTAATCAAGGCGATTTAATTCTTAAACTTGATAAAGAAAGAGCATGGCTCTTAGAAAATCTTGACAAAGGTAAATGGCCAGAAATTAGGAGCGAAATTGCCACTCTTGAAAGAAAAATAAGCAAATTTATTATAAGTGTTCAGGAAAATAATTTCGATATTTGATTTAAAAAGGTATTTCGTCAACTTCGGGTACTAAGGGTGAGCTATCCCAACTAGTATTTTTAGTATTATCTTTTTTTTCAAAAGATCCATTACTTTCTTTTTGATCAGATTTAATAAGGTTAATAGGCGTTATTTGATGAATCTTTGAAGCTGTAAGTTCTGGTTGCTTTTCTTTAGTCCCGTCTTTTCTTGTAACTGTATTCATTCTAAGACGTCCTTCGATTACTATGTTTTGCCCCTCTTTTAGTTCGTCTATCATACCTTGGGCAATATTGCCCCATCCTAGAATCTTGAGTTCTCTAGTTGGATCTTCACTACGTAATCCTTTAAAATTAACAATCATTTCCGCAATTGGAGTTTGGTTCTCTTTGGTATACCTCATTTGGGGAGCGCTATTAATTACCGCTTGAATTAAACAATGATTCATTACTTTCTAATTAATTAAAGACATACTGATGCAGAATCGAGAAAATTGCTACGAAAATGTTTGGATCCTATCAGGAACTTCGGATGGACCTGAAATAGCAAAGAGACTTCTCGTGCTTAACTATTCAGTTTTCGCAAGCGTTTTAACTTATAAAGCAGGGCAATCTTATATTAAAAATCCAAAATTGCATATAATCACGGGAAAATTAAGTAATAAAGATGAAATTATTAATTTCATAAAAAAAAATAAAATAAAATGTGTCGTCGATGCTACTCATCCCTTTGCTGAAATAATTTCTAAAAATCTTAATAATGCATGTAAGGAGATTAATACTCCTCTTCTAGGATTTGAGAGGAAATCTTTAATAAGTAACCGAAATAATTTTATCTATATTGATGATTTAAATGACATAAAAATAAATGATCTAGAAAATAAGAACATACTTCTTGCAATAGGATCAAGATTCCTCAATGATACTGCTAATTTTTATATGAATTGTAAAGCAAATGTATTTACAAGGGTACTTCCAACCTATGAGAGTATAACTAAAGCTTTTGGGTCATGTATAAAAAATTCAAATATAGCGATACTCGAACCGAGTAAAAATAAAGATGGCATTTTAGAAAAAAAACTCTGTGATTTTTGGGAGATAGATTATGTTCTATGCAGGGAATCTGGAAGTTATTCTCAGAAAAATTGGGAAAGTATTATTTCTGGAAGTAAAATGAAATTATTTTTGGTAAAAAGGCCAAGATTAAAAAATGATTATTCTTACTCTTTCAGTGAATACGAGAATTTAATAGATCATATTTTTAGAAAATATTAATTTTCAATTTATTATGGAAGTATTAGTTATGGTCACAACAGAATCAAGTAAAAAAAATGCTTTGCGAGTCGCTAAATTACTCTTACAAAAAAAACTTGCAGCTTGTGTTTCCATAAAGCAAATTTTTTCATTATATGAGTGGAAGGATGATATTGAAGAAACCAAAGAGTTTGAAATTACAATAAAAAGTAAACCAGAATTTAAAGATGATTTAATTGATTTTTTACATAAAATTTCCACATATGATGTTCCACAAATTATTTACAAAAAATATCATTCTGAGATGCAATATTATGATTGGTTGAATAAAATTATTTGATTAAATTTATTTTATTAACGATTTAAGATCGATATTTGATCTAGATCCTAATTGTGTAATTATTTGCCCAGCACAAATTGAACCGATCTCTCCGCATTTTTTGAGGGAATAATTATTTATTAATCCATGAATAAATCCTCCGGCATAAATATCTCCTGCACCTGTAGTATCAATCACCTTTCCTTTCGTCATTGACTTAATTACTTCGATATTATTGTTATTTAATACAAGAGAACCATTGCTACCAAGAGTTACTACAACTAATTCACACAGGGAAGAAAGATCTCCTTGACAGTTTGCTAAGTTATCCTTTTGAAATAAACTTAAAACCTCAGATTCATTGCAAAAAACAATATCTACATATTCATCAATTAATTCCAAGAAACTATTTCGATGTCTATCTACACAAAATGAATCAGACAATGAAAGGATTATTTTTGTATTAGATTGTTTTGCAATTTGGGCGGCTTTAAGAAAAGCATTTTTGGCTAATTCGCTGTCCCATAAATACCCTTCTAAATATAAGTATTTACTTTCCTTAAGTACACTAAAGTCAATGTCTTTTGCTTCAAACTCTATAGATGCTCCTAGGTAAGTGCACATAGTTCTTTGAGCATCAGGTGTAATCAAAATAATTGAATGCGCTGTTGAGGCACCTTCATTAGTGGGTGGAGTATTAAATATAGTTTTACTTTTTTTTATATCAGAAGAAAAGAAATCCCCAAATTGATCATTTTTCACCCTTCCAATAAACTGCACATCATTACCTAATTCTGCTAAACATACAACAGTATTTGCTGAGGACCCCCCTGATATTTGTTTGATCACTTTGCAATTTTCTAACAATCTTTGAGATTCATCAAAATTAATGAGATTCATTGATCCTTTATCCAGATTATTTATCTCAAGAAACTCATCTTTAATATTTACAATAATATCTACTATTGCGTTGCCCAGACCAATAAGATCAACCTTTTTATTATATTCAAAATTTCTAAAGGATTCCTTCATCAATTTGGAACTAAATCACCTTAGAAGTGCTCGTTTAGGCCCATGAATTGGGTCTTCAATTACTATTGTTTGATCTCTATTTGCCCCTAGCGAGACAATGGCAATTGGAACTTCCATTAATTCTGCTAAAAATCTGAGATAATTCATGGCATTCTTTGGAAGATCAGATAGTTTTCTGCAATCTGCAGTTGAACATTGCCAACCTTTTAATTTCTTGAAGATTGGCTTACATTTTTTTAAGTCATCTGAATTTGTAGGAAAGTAGTCTATTTCCTCTCCATCAAGATCATATGCAACGCAAACTTGAATCTCATCTAATTCATCTAGTACATCTAGTTTCGTAACAGCTAAACAATCAAGACCATTTACAGATACAGCATATTTACCAATAACTCCATCAAACCACCCACATCTTCTCCTTCTACCAGTGGTGGTTCCAAATTCACTTCCTCTATCACAGAGTTGATCATTAATACTCCCTTGTAATTCCGTTGGGAATGGCCCTTCACCTACTCTTGTGGTATAAGCTTTTGCGACACCTATAACTCTATCAATTAAAGTGGGACCCACTCCAGCCCCAATACATGCCCCTCCTGATATGGGGTTTGATGAGGTGACAAAAGGATAAGTTCCATGATCTAAGTCAAGTAGAGTGCCTTGAGCACCTTCGAACAGAATATTCTTCTTGTTTTTTGAGGCTGCATGGATAGTCCTAGTGCAGTCAACAACGTGCTTTGATAATCTTTTCCCATAGTCAAGATATTCTTCAACAATTTCTTCTAATTTAAGTGGTTTAATGCCATAGATTTTTTCTAGTAGACCGTTTTTTTCTCTTAATGGTATTTCGATCACATCACAGAGCCTTTCCTTATTGAGCAAATCTCTTATCCTAATGCCATTTCTTTGTGATTTATCCGCATAAGTTGGGCCAATCCCACGACCGGTTGTACCTATTTTGTTTGAACCTCGATCAGCCTCCATCGCTTCATCTAATATTCGGTGGTAGGGCATTGTTACATGTGATGTTGATGAAATTTTTAATCCTGAAATATCAATTCCATTATCAATTAACATGTCAATTTCTTTTAACAAGATTTTTGGATCCACAACAGTTCCCGACCCAATTAAACAAGAAGTATTTTTATAAAGTATCCCTGAGGGAATTAAATGTAATTTTAAGACTTTATCATCAACAACTATAGTATGCCCTGCATTTACTCCCCCTTGGTAGCGTACGACAACATCTGCCGAACGACTAAGTAAATCCGTTATTTTACCTTTTCCTTCGTCACCCCATTGGGCTCCGATTACAACAACATTGGCCAATTTTAAAAGAGCATTATTTTTGTGGGAATATTTAATATATTCAAAAATCTTGGATTACTTTTGAAAAGTAAATGAATTGTATCAACTTTCTCTTAGAACCATTTTTTCAGCAAGAGAAAATTCTTTGGTTAAACGCTCTTTAAGTTTATCTGGTAAAGGTCTACTTGCAAAGTTTTTGTAATGACCTGCCATAGCATTTAATGCTGTTTGCATTGTGGTAAATGATTGAGTTTTATTCACCATCCCTCTATTTCTGTATCTGGAAATATAGTCAGTTATAAGTGTAAGAGCCTCACCTCTTACTTCATCTTTATTGGGAGAATCTTTTGGAGTATCAACAGCTGTTTGTAATGTTTTGACAACTGAAATTGTATCTTTTGCATAGTCACCTGTCATAGAGGTTTTTGCAGCTATAGAAGGGGAACTAAATAGTGTGAAAACAACAATCAAAGAAAGTGAAAAAGATATAGCTTTGGTTAGATTCTTAAAAATTAATTTTGATTTCCATTTCAGTAACATAACTTAGCTCCCAAAAAAATAAGCCTTAAGACTTTTTATTGTACATTATTTCTGATTCGGAAATAAATTTTTCTAATAATTTATCAGAACTAATTTTAAACTTAGTATTATTTGTTCTGCATAAAAGTTCTACTTCTTTGTTAACAGAATCTCTGCCAATAATTATCTGAAAAGGAATACCAATTAATTCCGCATCTTTAAATTTTACGCCAGCTCTATCGTTTCTATCATCTAGAAGGACATCAATTTTATTAATTAAAAAGTTTTTATAGATTTGCTCAGTGAGTTCATTTTGAATAGGATCTTTTAGGTTTGTTGGAATGATAATAACTTCAAAAGGAGAAATCTGAATAGGCCAACAAATCCCCTTTTGATCATGATTCTGTTCTATGGCAGCTTGAGCTATTCTTGTCACTCCAATTCCATAACAACCCATCCATAAATTTTTTAACTGACCATCCTTATCAGAGAACTTTGCATTTAATTTTTCACTATATTTTTGACCTAGTTGGAAAATATGTCCAATCTCGATACCTTTTTTTTCTTTAAGTTCCTCATTATTATCAATACTTATTTTATCTCCTTTTTTTGCATTCCTGATATCCCCAATTAGATAATTTTTTGAAGCAAAAGAAAATTCTTGAAAAACTTTATGGAAATTAACTTTATTCCCACCACTAATAAACTTTGAGAGGCTACTTGCAGAATGGTCAATTATTCTGGTCCATTTTTTATCCCAATTAGAACTAGTTTTAATGGTTTTATTATCTAAATCTGGCCCAATAAAACCTAAGGGAAAATTAACTAGATTTTTTTCGATAGTATTTTTATCATCAATCTTTTTAAGGTTAAGGAGATTGAAATTATGAAGTTTATTTATTAAGTTAAAAAGCTTTACTTCATTAATGTGTTGATCGCCTCTTATGCATGCAAGAATTGGGACCTCAAATTTACATTCGAACTGGGCAAGAAAAACTACTACTTTAATAATCTGACTAGGGTCTAAATTATTATTATCGCAAACTTCAACGATTGTTTTTTGTTGAGGTGTTTTTAGCCATTCTGCAATATTATCTTTTAGAGGAATAGGTTGAGATGGTAGAGAAACAGCTTTTTCAATATTTGCAGCATAAGAACCACTTTGAGTAAACAAAATGGAATCTTCCCCGGCATCAGCAGTGACCATGAATTCTTTAGAGGAAGCGCCTCCAATTGCTCCGCTATCAGCTTCAACGCCTACTGTCTGCAGTCCACAAGATTTAAAAATATTTTCATAAGCATTGCCTACCTTTTCATAGAAAGAAGCCAGATCGTTTTCTGAAGAATGAAAAGAATAACCATCTTTCATTATAAATTCCCTACTTCTCATCAATCCAAACCTTGGCCTTATTTCATCTCTGAATTTTGTCTGAATTTGATAAAAACATTGAGGTAATTGCTTATAGGAGTTTATTGTGTCTGATGCAATACTCGTGATCACTTCTTCGTGAGTTGGAGCTAAACCAAATTCTTTACCTTGTCTATCTTTGAGATTAAACATTATTCCTTCCCCTGCAGTATATCCTTCCCACCTTTCACTTTTTTTCCATAAATCTGCAGGATGAAGTTGAGGTAATAGTAATTTTGCACAACCAATACTATTGAGTTCTCTCTCTATAATTGCGGATATTTTCTCAATAACTCTAAGCATAATTGGCATGTATGCATAAATACCGCTGTTAACTCTTCGGATATACCCAGCTTTTAAGAGTAATTGATGTGAAATAATCTCGGCTTCAGAAGGTGTGTCACGAAGTGTCCCCAGAGGAAATGAGGTTGTCACGCGCATACAAAAAAAATCCTTAATAATATTTAATTTTATCAATTAAGATGAAAAAAGAATTTAAAGTGTCTTGAGTCCCTCAACGCGGCTAGTCTAAAAATATTCTTTCTGCTAACTTCTTCAGTAATGAAGTTCATACTCTTTTAAAAGTTCATTATTACTAAAACATTTTCTTAAGTTTATGGAAAATATAGATTCCAATATTTCTAGTGAAGAAGAATTAGTAGGTATTGATGAAGTTCAAAAATTCCTAAACAGATCAAGAGCTTCTGTCTATAGATACACAAACACAGATTTAAGAAATCTAAACCCTAGCTTTAATCCAAGAAAATTAAATCCCGAATTTAGAACTGATCAAAAAGATCCTTTAAAATTTCATCCTAATGAAGTAGCAAGATTTGCAAAAGATATTTTAAGAATTAAGGAAGTTACCGTAGAGGTCTTTAATACACCTTCTTCCGCTGCTCAAAATATACTGGTACAAATATTAGACGAACTAAAATCTATTAGGTCTTTGCTAGAAAAAGGATAATTAAAAAGTTACCAAATAATGTTTTGATTTATTGACATTTTAAATGTAAGATAATGATGTTTAATTATCTCCTTAATATTCACCAATTAAGAGTTCTTGAGTTACACGAAACCAAAGCAGTTTATTCAAAGTAAATCAAGCGAAGAATCTTCTCTTGGTTCTGCTCGAAGTGATTTTGACAGAGATGATGATGATGACCCCTTAAGTATAAGGAGTTTATCAATAACATCTTTAGGTATTATTTTTGCCTTTTTAACAATTTTATTACCTTCAATAAGCATTTTAATTGGCAGACCTTTATCTCAAGGAAACGAGATGATTTATAGTCACGATTTTAAAAAAGATGGACCTTAGTTCAATACCTCCATCTCCAATGAAGGGAATAGTAAATATTGTTGTGGAAATACCTGCAGGCAGCAGGAATAAATATGAATATTGTTCTGATGCAGGAATAATGGCCTTAGACAGAGTATTGCATTCTTCAGTGAGGTATCCTTTTGATTATGGTTTTATCCCAAATACCCTCGCTGATGATGGGGCTCCTCTTGATGCAATGGTGATAATGGATGAGCCTACTTTTGCTGGTTGTCTAATAAAAGCTAGACCTATTGGAGTCTTGGATATGCATGATTGTGGTGCATATGATGGAAAACTTTTATGTGTGCCTATTGCTAATCCTAGGCAGGCTAATATAGTAAGTATTAATCAAATTGCTCCTAATCAGCTTGAGGATGTTGCTGAATTTTTTAGAACAAGTAAAGGACTTGATGGAAGAACAGTTCAAATTGATGGTTGGAGGGATTTTGATGTGATTGAAAATTTATTGAAAAGCTGTATTCCCCCAAAAAAGAAAAACTTTAAAGTACTTAAGAAATCGAATATTAGTAAATTAAATTGAAAAAAATAATTTTTTACAGTTATTTAAAATGCTCTACTTGCCGAAAAGCTGCAAAGTGGCTTGAAAGCAAAGATTTCCAATTCCAATTAATTGATATTGTAAAAGAACCACCACTTGTTAATTATTTAAATCTAGCCTTAGAACAATACTCTGATGATAAGAAAAAGATTTTTAATACAAGAGGCAAAGCCTTTAAAACTCTTAATCTTGATATTAGTGGTTTATCAAGGGAAGAAATTATAAAACTTCTTTTAAGTGACGGTAAATTAATAAAAAGACCATTTTTGATTTACGAAGAGAAAAAAGTAATATTAGGTTTTAACGAAATTGAATATGCCAAAGAACTTATATAAGTTTAAAAAATCAAGACTCTATTAACTTCATGTCTGCTTATCTTAAAAGTTTTTTAAAAGAATGGGGTCTGCTAATTCTATTGACTTTTTTTGTTTCTTCTTGTAGATCTTTTTTCGCAGAACCACGTTATATCCCTTCTGGTTCAATGCTCCCAGAATTACAAATAAATGATAGGTTAATTATTGAAAAATTTTCGCTAAAAAACTCTTTACCAAAAAGAGGAGATATTGTTGTTTTTAACTCACCCTACTCCTTTGACGAAAAATTAATTGCATCAAGATCTAAACCTTTACCAAAAAAAAGATATTGTTTTTTTATGAGTTTCCCCCCAATGTCGTTTATTCCTGGTTTGAGGGATCAAGCTTGCGATGCTTATATTAAAAGAGTGGTGGCACTCCCCGGAGAAATTGTAAGGGTAAACGCTAAGGGTGAATTAATAATAAATAATAAATTAATTTCTGAACCTTATGTCTCTTATAAGTGCTCATTATCCCTATTTAATAAATGTGGTAAATTTGAAAATACAAAAGTTCCAGAAGATCATTTTTTGGTTTTAGGTGATAATAGGTCTAATAGCTGGGATGGAAGATATTGGCCTGGAAGTAAATTTCTTCATAAAAAGGAGATAATTGGTAAAGCATATTTCAGATTTTGGCCTCTTAGTCAAGTTGGCTTTTTCAATAAATAAAGTCTTTTTTCTAAATTTATTAAAATAAAATTTTAAAGAGGGTTTTAATTTAAAGTGCTCCGGAAGCAGTTGAATCAATTATTCCTCCTAAATGTGTTGTAATGTTTAGAGCGCTAATCACAGGGGGTTTATTGGGATCATTAAATAGGTCAATGATAGTTATGCCACCATTACCTTGTTTTATCATCCAAATATTTGAATAATTAATCCCAAGGATATTGCAAATTAGCGTTTTATTGACTGCATCATGAGCAACCAAAAGGCTTAGATCATTATCCTTTTGAGATAAACAAATTTTATCAAAAGCTTCTACGGACCTTTCTGATACATCTTTTATAGATTCACCTTCGGGCATTATTACCTCTTCAGGTTTATTATGCCAATTTTTTAGTAAAGCAGGCCACTGTTCTCTGATTTCTGCTTCCAGTTTACCCTCCCATAATCCGTGACTAATTTCTACAAGTGAATCTATTTTTTCTATTTTTAAATCCTTACTATTTTGAATGATTATTTGCGCAGTCTCATATGGCCTATGCATTGAACTTGAAAATGCCTTATTAAAAGAAATATTTCTCAAATATTCAAAAGTCTTTCTAGCTTGATCTTTTCCGTTTTCGTTTAAAGGAATATCAATTTGGCCTTGGAATCTACCTTCTTTGTTCCAGTTAGTTTCGCCATGCCTTATTAGAAATATTCTGGAATCTCCAATTTGATTTGGAATATTTTTATTCAGATGGGAAGTTTGATTTAAGCATTCAATTTGGGTCTTAAAAGAATTATCTTTCCTTGCAATATTGAGTATCGAGAAAGAAGCATTTTCTAATCTTATTTTCCTAAAACCTTGCTTAGGCTTTCCTAATAACAAGAGGATTAAGCATCTGAGAATCGCATTATGTCCTACAACTAAAATATTTACATCATCTTTGTCTAGATAAATTCTTAAGATATCTTCTATAAAATTTGTTGCTTGAAAAAATAACTCTTGAATTGGTTTATAAGTTTTATTGTCATTTCTTCTTAAGATTAGATTTTCCGGATCATTTTTCCATATAGGGTAAATTTCTGGAAATTTCTTTTTTATTTCATCAATTTTCAGACCAGACCATTCACTAAGATCTACCTCTAGCAGATTATCGTCAAATACAATATTTTGTTTTTTATTGAAGGTCTTTTTAATTGTTTTTGCAGTCTCTGCTGCTCTTACAAGTGGGGAGGAATAGATTTTATCGAAGTTTATTTTTGATAATGCTTTTCCTGCCTTTCGGGCTTGTTTGTATCCTTCATCAGTTAATAATGAATCATCAGTTCTTCCTTGAATTAATCCTTTTGCATTGAAACTACTTAGTCCATGCCTAACTAAAACTAATCGTATAGTCATTATATAAATTTGAAAAATAAGATAATTTAATCATCTCATGGCGTGATTAAAATAGATATATAAATATTAGGAACTTCAATGATATCTAAGTATAGTTTTCAACAATATAATAAGTTATGATCTTTAAAAATATTTCTAAGTCAAAACTCTCTTTAGCTTTTATTTCTATCGTCATAACCTTTTTTGTGTGGCAGCAAGGCTTAAGAGATAGTTTAAATAGACCATCTGTTTCATTTGATATAAGTCAAAAAGAGCAAGAAATTGCTGAATTATCGGTCCAATCAATACCTTTAAATCTTAGAAAATTTTTTATAATAAATGATCCTGTTGATCAAATAAATAAATCACTTTCTGAGGTCCCATTTGATGAACTAACAGAGAGAAATAAATTAATTCGAATAATTTTTTCACATTCAAATGACTCTATGATTTATAAAAATATATCCAAAGATTTTGAAAATAAAAGCTTTAAATTGCTGATTGATGAGATAGAAAAAAAATCCAATAATAATTCATATAAACCAAATCCTGATAAATTTGATTTATTTAAAGGTGATAGATTTTTATATCACCTTTTAAGCCAGGAATTTGATTTTGACGATAGTTCATTAATAACAAAATCATTTTCAAGCAAAATGTTTTTAAAAATATTAGCCATTAGGCTAATACCACTTTTAACAATACTTCTTGGCTCAATTCTGGCTTTAAAAATATTGTGGACTACTATATCTTTGAAAAAGTTTGGTTGGCAAGAAATTAAATCCTTAGATTTAGAATTAATAGATATGGTTTTATTGATTGCAGGTGGATTTGTTGTTTTAGGAGAAGTTGTATCACCTTTGTTTTCTATCAGTTTAGTTGAACTTTTTTCTAAAAATATCTCTAATGAATTGTCACAATCTTTGAAAATATTCTTTGGGTATCTTTTTATGGCTATTCCGCCATTAGGGATAGTTTATTATCAAATTAAATCTTTGAATGGGGAATTTTCTTTTAAAAAGGATTATTTGCAGTTCAATTTCTTGCCAATAAAATATGCAATTATTCATGGAATTAAAGGTTGGTTAACAATAGTTCCTTTTGTGTTATTGATTTCTCTAATTATGAATAGTTTGATCGATAATCAGAATGGTAGTAACCCTTTGTTGGAAATTGTTCTTAATAATAATAATTACTTATCATTTTTTCTATTATTTGTAACAACAACTCTATTAGCTCCTCTATTTGAGGAAATTATATTTCGCGGTATTTTATTACCAACACTTTCAAGAGATTTTGGAGTAATTTCGGGCATCATTGTTTCAGCTTTTATCTTTGCATTAGCTCATTTAAGTTTGGGAGAAATGCCGCCATTATTTGTTCTAGGGATTGGATTAGGAATTACAAGAATTGCTTCAGGGAGTTTGTTCTCTTCAATTATTATGCATTCTTTATGGAATGGATTGACATTCTTGAATTTGTTCTTATTGAGGACATAAAGATTTGAATTTTTTACTTGCGAATCAAACAAATTGATGTTTATTTAATTAATAACACTTCTTTAATTCAAAAATAAATCATAGATGAAACCATATGGGAATCAACTTAATTTTAAAAAAAAAGTTTCACATGAAGGTAAAAAGAATTCCGAAAAAATTTCTATACTTAATATCAAATTAATACATCAAATTTTCAACACTATTAATATTTCTCTTTTGATATTAATTTTCACCTTATTTTTCTTATCTTTTGATAGTCAAAGAAAATGGTCAAATACATATAAAATCTTATCTAAAACAAGAGCTACCAATAATAATCTAATTGATTATATTTCTAAAATTGAAGAATTTTATGTTAGTGAACTTGATTCTCACAATATTTATAGAAAAACTAAACCTGAAGATTTAATATATCTAGAAAAACTTGTTGAAAAAAAAGAAAGTTTATTTAAGAAAAATTTAAGTAGTTTCATTGAAGGTTTTAGTGATAGCAAATATCAAAGGGGATATTGATGAAAAAATACAAAAAAATTGTTCGTCTAATACCCCTTGATCAAAGAAGATTTAAATTTCTCTATATTTTTAGCTTACTATTAATATTTTGTTTGTTTGGGAGGTTAGTTAAATTGCAAGTCTTTAACGCCTTTGATTTGCAAAGGAAAGCTAGATTAATACAGTCTTCTAAAACTAACTCCTTAAAAAAAAGGAGATCAATTGTTGATAGAAATAATAGACTAATTGCTTACGATAAACCGCTCTATAAATTATGGGCTCATCCAAAATATTTTAATTTTCCTGGGGATTCAATTAACAGAGTTCGTAGTATTGAAGAAGTTACACAAAAATTGTCACCTATTTTAGATATTAATAATGAAATACTCTTGAGGAAATTTAATAATAAAATTAATGGTATCAAGCTTTTGGATAAAATTTCAGAAGAAAAGGCAGAAAAGATTAAGAACCTTCAAATAAGCGGACTTGATTTGTTTAAATATTCGCAGAGATATTATCCACAAGGGGAGCTTTACTCTAATCTTGTCGGTTTTGTTAATGATGAGAATGTAGCTTCAGCAGGTTTAGAGCTTCATTTAGATAATCAAATTAAAGTTTTTAATAAAAGTAATTTAATTAAAAGAGGAGGAGATGGAACTCCTCTACCGGATAATTCAGCCCCCGGTGATTTTATTCCTGATTACAAAAGTTTAGGGTTAACTATAGATTCAAAATTACAGAAAGCGTCATTCAATGCATTATCAAAGCAAGTAATCAAATGGAAAGCAAAGAAGGGATTTGCCATAGTTATGGATGTTAATAATGGTCGGATTATCTCCTTGGTTACAGTCCCGTCATATGATCCAAATAAATTTTGGCAGTATGATTCTGAACTCTTTAGGGGTTGGTATTCTCAAGATTTGTTTGAGCCTGGTTCAACTTTTAAACCTATTAATCTTGCCTTAGCGTTAGAAGAAAAAGTAATCCAGAAAGATGGCGTAGTTGAAGATATTGGAAAGATTAATGTTGGAGGATGGATACTTTCTAATTGGGATAAAAAAGGTAATGGATACATTGACTATCCAAAAGTTTTGCAGGTTTCAAGTAATGTTGGGATGGTAAAAATAATGCAAAATTTAGACCCCACAATTTATTGGGATTGGTTAAAAGATTTAGGTATAAATAAAAATTTAGAGACTGACTTATTTGAATCTACCGCTGGCCAACTAAAGAGAAAAGATTTATTTGTAAATCAATCAATTGAGCCTGCCGTTACTTCTTTTGGTAAAGGTTTCTCAATCTCGCCACTTAAATTGGTTCAACTTCATGCGGCTTTAGCAAATGGGGGTTTTGAAGTCACTCCTCATGTAACCTCAACTTTCAAAGAAAGAGTTAATAATAATCCAAAAAAACAATTTTTTTCACATGAGGTCTCTAAAACTGTACTGGAATGGATGGAGAGCGTAGTTGAAAAAGGTAGTGGATCTGGAGTAAAAATCGAGGGCTATAGGATAGCTGGGAAAACGGGCACTTCTCAAAAAGCCTTAAATGGTTCGTATACAAGTAAAAAAGTTTGCAGTTTTGTCGCGACCTTACCAGTTAATGATCCCAAATATGCTGTTCTTGTAGTCGTTGATGAGCCATCTAAATCATATGCATATGGTTCAACTGTCGCAGTGCCAGTTGCAAAAGAAATCATAGAGAGTTTAATAGTAATTGAAAAAATACCACCTAAGATTAAAGATCAGGGAATGATTGTTAAAAAACCCTAAAATTTTCCAATTTTATAAATATTTAGTTCACTATCTGATGATTTCATTAGGAATAAAAGCTAGTTTGTATATATATATGATTATCTAAATATGAAATCAATTTTAGAACAGTTGTCCTCAATGACCGTTGTTGTTGCTGATACTGGAGATTTAGATTCGATAAAAAAATTTCAACCAAGGGACGCCACCACCAATCCATCGCTAATACTTGCTGCTGCTAAAAACCCCGATTATGTGAAACTAATTGATAAAGCTTTAGAAAGTTCAGAAAATGCTCTGCCCCAAGGATTCTCTGAAATTGAATTAATTAAAGAAACTGTTGACCAAGTTTCAGTATTTTTTGGAAAAGAAATATTGAAAATTATTTCAGGGCGCGTATCTACAGAAGTGGATGCAAGACTGAGCTTTGACACTGAAGCTACGGTAGAAAAAGCGAGAAAATTGATCAATCTTTACAAGAATTTTGGAATTGAAAAGGAAAGAATTTTGATTAAGATTGCCGCAACTTGGGAGGGAATTAAGGCAGCTGAAATTTTGGAAAAAGAGGGTATTAAGTGTAACTTAACTCTGCTTTTTAACTTCTGCCAAGCGGTAACTTGTGCCAATGCAAAGATAACTCTAATTTCTCCTTTCGTTGGCCGTATATTGGATTGGCATAAAGCAAAAACTGGTAAAACTAGTTTTGTTGGTGCTGAAGACCCTGGTGTTATTTCGGTTACACAAATTTATAAGTACTTTAAAGAAAAGGGATTAAAGACAGAAGTAATGGGAGCGAGTTTTAGAAATCTTGATGAAATAAAAGAATTAGCAGGCTGCGATCTTTTGACAATCGCACCAAAATTTCTTGAAGAACTGAAAAAAGAAAAAGGAGAGTTAATTAGAAAATTAGAAATAAGTTCTCCAATAAATAATTCTATTGACTATAAATTTGAAGAAAAAGATTTCAGATTAAGTATGTTAGAAGATCAAATGGCGAGTGAGAAGCTTAGTGAAGGCATCACTGGATTCAGTAAGGCTATAGAAGACTTGGAAGAGCTACTACTTAAGAGATATTCAGAAATTAAAAATCATAAATTAATTTCTGCTAACTAAATTAAATTTTTAATTGAAAAAGAATTAATCCCTACTTTTTGTTAAAAGTCTTCTGATTACTCTTTTTGCAATATCTTCATAACTCATTTCTCCTGATAATATTTGAGCAATACGTTTAGGTGCTGTTTTTCTTTTGACACCTAATTGGTACCCAGTTCTGGGAAATCTATAAAATACCTGGGCTATTCTCCTCCCCCAAACCATTGATTTCCCCCAAATGTCGCTAATTTTTTTTGTATAAAGATTTAAATCATCTACTTTTCCAGAAAGGCACTGATCTATGTATTCTGCAGCATAAAAACTGCTAATTAAAGATGGTCTAATTCCTTCAGCTAAAAATGGATCACAAAGAGATGCTGCATCTCCAACTGCTAAAACTTTGTCACCATTAATTGAGTGGAAGCCATTCCATATTCTCAGTTTCTTACTAATTTTGTTACTGGGAAAATCCTCAAAACCGAAGCTTCTGATCACTTGTTTATTTATAGCCTGATTTTCTAAGAGACCATTATTTATAAAAGTACCTAAACCAATATTTAAGCTTTCTCTTAGGGGGAATGCCCATGCAAACCCATATTTTATATATCCAAACTCAAATCTTACTGCATCTCTAGGTATTGCACCTAACCCTTTCAATCTTAAGGATATTGTGTTCGCAAATTTCGGTTTTCTTGGCCCTAAATTGAAATATCCTGCCCATTTGGATTGGGATCCATCTGCAATAACAAGAAATTCTGATATATATTTTATTTTGTTATTGCAAGTAATTTCCCATTTATCATTTTTTTTTATGATTTTTTCTATCAATAATGGTCTCATTATATGAACTCCATTACTCAAGGACTCATCAAGTAATAATTGATCAAGTTTCTCTCTTTTAATAATCCAGAATGGGGATTCACCAGTGAGATCAGCAGTCACATTATCTGCAGCCTTCCATCTGAATTCAACATTTTTAATTTTTGATTCTATTGAATCTTCTATATCTAAAGGAAGAAATCTTTGCATTGAAGATGCCATCCCACCTGCACATGGTTTATAACCTTGAAATTCTTCTTTTTCAATAATTAGAACTGAATATCCTTTTTTTGATAATTTAAGAGCGGTGGAAGATCCTGATAAACCTCCACCAATTATTATGATGTCAAATCCTTTCAAACTTTTAGAATTTCCTTTTCTTTTTCAGACAATTTAGTTTCTAATAAAGCAATAAATTTATCAGTAATTTTTTGAATTTCAGCTTGATTATCTCTTGATTCGTCGATAGAAATAAGACCATCTTTTTCGTCTTTTTTTTCTTTATCAACAGCATCTCTTCTAATATTCCTCAAAGCTACTTTTCCTTCTTCTGCATATTTGGATGCTAATTTACAAAATTCCTTTCTTCTTTCCTCTGTTAAAGGAGGAACATTTATTCTTATGACTTTACCATCATTATTTGGAGTAATACCTAAATCGCTCATCGAAATAGATTTTTCTATCGCTTGTAAACATGAAATATCGAATGGTTGTATTGAAATAGTTTGTGAATCAACAGTACTTATTGAGGCAAGTGATTTGATTGGAGTCTCTGCACCGTAGTAATCAACACTGATTCTGTCTAAAAGTGAAGCATTAGCTCTACCAGTTCTTATAGTATTAAAGTTTCTTTGAGTAGCCTCAATACTTTTATTCATATTTTCTTGAATTTTTTGTTCTTTCATAATAAAAAAATTTAAATAAGCTTTAACTAATCAATGAACCTATAGGTTTCCCAGCAACAGCTTTAGAGATGTTCCCTTTTTTGAATATATCAAATACCATAATAGGGATATTATTGTCTTTGCAAAGGGCAATTGCGGTACTATCCATTACTGCGATTTCATCACTAAGAACTTGTTGATAACTAAGAGTAGAATATTTTTTTGCGTCTTCAAATTTATTGGGATCACAATTATATACTCCATCAACTTTGGTAGCCTTCATGACAACTTCAGCATTTATCTCTGCTGCTCTTAAAGCTGCCGTAGTGTCAGTTGTAAAAAATGGGTTTCCGCAACCACCTCCGAAAACTACAACTCTACCTTTTTCTAAGTGTCTCATAGCTCTTCTTCTAATATAAGGTTCTGCAATTTCTTGCATTTCGATAGCAGTTTGCACTCTGGTTGCTACTCCTACTCTTTCCAATCCATCTTGAAGTGAAATCGCATTCATTACTGTTGCCAGCATCCCCACATAATCAGCGGTCGCTCTATCCATACCATCTGCAGACCCCTTAAGCCCTCTAAAAATATTCCCGCCCCCAACAACTATTGCAAGTTGTACATTATTTTCGACTACTTTTGAAACGTCTTCTGCAATTGATTGAACAATAGCAGGATCGATCCCATAAGGTTTTTCACCCATTAGTGCTTCACCACTAAGTTTTAAGAGAACTCTTTTGTAAGTCATTCAATAATCATACTTTTAAGACCTTAGCAAGTAATTGCTCCGAATTTATTTTTTGTCTAGATATTGCTTGCTTCTTTAAACATTTCTAAACCTGCCTAGAATAATTAAATAAAAATTTGTTTAATTAGTACTCAACGCACTTTTGTGCTTTTATTCCTTGTTCTTTGAAAGGATGTCTTACAAGCTTCATTTCTGTAACTAGATCAGCGTAATTGATAATTGAATCAGAGGCCCCTCTGCCAGTTAAAACAATATGATTTTTTCTATTATTTAAACTTTTTAAAAAGGTAATTATTTCTTCTGAAGCAAGATAGCCAAGTTTTGTAGCTATATTAACCTCATCAAGGATTATAAGTTTATAGGATTCATTTTTGATGTATTTTTTGGCCAGTTCCCATGCTTCCTGTACTAATTTTTCATCCCGAATTCTATCTTGTGTCTCCCAAGTAAATCCCTCTCCTAATGAATGCCAAGATATATTTGAAGACAAATTTTTAAGTGCTTTTTCTTCTCCAGTGGTCCAGCCTCCTTTAATAAATTGAATTATTGCCACTTTATAACCGTGCCCTATCGTCCTTAAAGCCATTCCTAAAGCTGCAGTTGTCTTGCCCTTGCCATTCCCAGTAAAAACTATCAATAATCCTTTTTTGGTTTTTCTGATTTGCAGTCTTTCAGCTTGAATATCTTTTCTTTGTTGCATCCTTTTTTTATATGAGCTCTCATCGCTCTCTGGTGATAGTTTTCCTCCCATTCCAAGTTTATTTGCTTGATTATCGAGATTAAATATTTTCTCCGAAGATGAAGGTTTTTCTTTCATATGAGCCTTATTTTTATTTAATGATTATAAATCTTTAAAGATTTTCAGCTCTTTTAACTTTTAAAAGTGCATTATTTACTGCCTTTTGTTGATCCCTTTTAGTAATCCAGTGATGATAAGTTTGAGTATGTAAACTAACCGAATGTCCCATCATTCTGGCAGCCACAGTATCAGGTAAATCATAAAAAATTGTTCTTACTGCCCAAGCATGCCTTAGATCATAAGGTTTTATTTGTAAAGAGTAACGCTTAAACTGGTCTGTAATTTTTTTCCCAATATTTTGTAAGGTTGTAATTTTAAGGTCTCTATTGATATTTGGTAGAAGTTCTGGATTATCACCAAGTTTTGATAATTCAAACTTTTCCACCCATTCAGGATGAAATGGCCAAACTTGATGTTCCCCAGTTTTAGTGGTAGGTAAAACTCTAATAATTTTGTCACCAAAATTAGTAAGCGAACTTAAATCACAAAAAAATACTTCATGATTCCTCAATCCATATGTAGCCATCAAACCAAAAACAAATTTCCAAGACTTGTTTGGTATCTTCTCCCACAGTTTTTCTATTAACTCGTCTTTAGGCAGATCCCTAAATCCTGCTTTATTCAGGCCATATCCTCTTGAATTTAATTTCCAATCTTCTGGAAGTTTAATGTCCAAAAATTTAGCCAGAACACTTAAAGAAGTAGCGCATTGTTTCCTACTTCTAGTACCTTCCTTATAACTTTCAAGTGTTTTTTGAAATATTTTTTCTAAAGCTTCATTCTCATAATCATTGTAAAAATTTAGGATTCTTTTCATATATGGTTTGTAAGAACTTCTCCAAGTGGTTTTTCTAGTGCTGGTTCGAAAATCACTTTTATTTTCTTTAAAAAAAAATTCTTCAAATTGATTTAATTTTTTTGGAAATTCAAACCCATCTTTTATTTCCTTTTTATAAGGCTTGCCTATCCAATTAATCCAATCAAATTGATTCAATTCCAATTGCAAATTGATTAATTGTAATTTTTTTTTGGCCTCCTCCAATCCTGAAATATCAGCCTTTAAACCAAGAGATATTCTTTGAATTTTAAAGTTATTGTTATCTTCTTTGGAGGGTAGTGAACCACGAATATTTAATTTCTCTCCTCTTTTCTCAATTTTAAGCTTGCTGCCTTGAGTAGCAAATTTATCATTGACATTATTAATTTCCTGAATTACGTTCATTTACTTATATAATTGACCATATAATGACGTTATTAATGTTGATTTTCAATCTTCATAAATTTTAAATGGATAAAATAGGCGTCTTACTAATGAATTTAGGAGGGCCTGAACGTATTACTGATGTAGGCCCATTCTTATACAATCTTTTTTCTGATCCCGAAATTATCAGGACACCTTTCCCTGTTTTTCAAAAGCCTCTAGCTTGGTTAATTAGCACGCTTAGGAGTACTACTTCACAACAGGCTTACCTTTCTATCGGTGGAGGTTCACCTATAAGAAGGATAACTGAACAACAAGCAAGAGAATTACAATCTAAATTAAGGAACAAGGGATTTAATGCTACTACCTACATAGCTATGAGGTATTGGCATCCTTTTACCGAATCAGCAATTGCTGATATGAAAGCAGATGGCATAGATCAAGTAGTTGTAATACCCTTGTATCCACATTTTTCGATAAGTACTAGTGGTTCGAGCTTTAGGGAATTAAAAAAATTGCGAGATTCTGATGATGAATTTAAGAAGGTTCCAATGAGATGTGTAAGGAGTTGGTTCAGTCAATCAGGTTACTTAAAGTCTATGGTTGAATTAATTTCTGAACAAATTTCACTTTGTGAATCACCTTCAAAAGCTCATATATTTTTCACTGCCCATGGAGTTCCTAAGAGTTACGTAGAGGAAGCTGGAGACCCTTACAAGCAACAAATTGAAGATTGTTCCTTATTAATTATTAATGAGCTGGAAAAATGTTTAGGGCATAGTAACCCTCATACACTTTCTTATCAAAGTAGAGTTGGTCCTGTTGAATGGTTGAAGCCTTATACAGAAGAAGTGTTAGCTGATCTTGGAAGGTCAAATGTTAATGATCTGGTTGTGGTCCCTATAAGTTTCGTTGGAGAGCATATCGAAACATTGCAAGAAATTGATATTGAATATAAAGAAATTGCTGAAAAGGCTGGTATTAAAAACTTTCGGAGAGTTAAGGCTTTAAATACTCATCCTACTTTTATTGAAGGCCTTAGTGATCTAGTGATTTCCTGCTTGGAAGGCCCTCTTGTTAATTTAGAAGAGGCTTCACAGTTGCCTGAAAAAGTTAAACTTTATCCGCAAGAGAAGTGGCAATGGGGTTGGAATAATAGTTCAGAAGTGTGGAACGGAAGGGTTGCAATGATTATTTTTCTTGTGCTTTTTATTGAACTTATTTCGGGCTCTGGACCTCTACATAAATTAGGCATTTTATAAAGAACAATTGAAATTTATTAGAAAATTTTTAATTTATTAAAAGATTATTTTGAATACATTTCTGACATTACATTTCTAAATGAGGCAAAAGTATTTAATTAAGTTTAAAATTTATAGTAAATATTGAATTTCTTTAGTGACTCTTACTTCGAG
>JAOOML010000009.1 GCA_028409275.1 Prochlorococcus sp. AH-716-I09
AATTCAAAGGGGTTATAACGAAAAGAGCGTTTTATAAAAAGAATTATTAACTAAATTTACCCTTAAAGAATTATTATAAGTTATTGATAAATAAACCATACCTAGATGAGAAACAAAATTTGCGAAGAACTCAATAATACAGATATTGGAAAATTAGTTAATCTATGCGGATGGGTTGATAGAAGAAGAGATCATGGTGGTGTAATTTTTATTGATTTAAGAGACCATAGTGGATTCTTACAGATAACTATTAACCCCGATGATGGAGCAAATCTATTTAAACAGGCAGAAACTTTAAGAAATGAGACGGTAATAATGGTTAGCGGAATAATTAATGAAAGGCCTAAAGATTCAATAAATAAAAATTTAAGTACTGGAGAGTTAGAGCTAAAGGTTAAAGATTTGCAAATTCTCAACCAAATTAAAAAAAACTTACCTTTTCCAGTATCTATACATGATTATGAAAATACAAAAGAGGAACTCAGATTAAAGTATAGATATCTAGATTTAAGAAGGGGGAAGTTACTAGACAATTTAAAAACAAGACATAAGATTATTAAAATTGCTAGAGAATTTCTTGATAATTTTGGATTTACAGAAGTAGAAACTCCATTACTTACAAAATCAACTCCAGAAGGCGCTCGCGATTTTCTTGTTCCTGCACGTCTGTCGAATGGAGAATTTTTTGCTCTACCTCAATCCCCACAACTATTTAAACAACTTTTAATGGTTGGAGGCTTAGATAAGTATTATCAAATCGCAAAATGTTTCCGTGATGAAGACTTAAGGGCAGATAGACAGCCAGAGTTTACTCAATTAGATATTGAGATGAGCTTTATTAGTGAAGTATTGATGTATGCAAAAGCTATAGCTTGTTGTTTAGTTGGAGACCAACTGCCACTTGTGATAGTTCCAATATTTTCTTCACCTTTGAGTACTGCGCAACCTTTTCTTCCAATTGCTTTACCTTCTATAGAGAGACCAACTAACTTTTTTTGAATACCTAATCTTGACTGCTCTTCGAGAAATCTTCTTCCAAAGAATTCGTGATTATTTTCTAGATGTACTAGCCAGCCTAATCCTGCTTCATATGGAGAGGTTTCTTCATTTATGTCTTGACCATAAAGATGCATCCCTGCTTCAAGTCTAAGAGTATCTCTAGCTCCTAAACCACAAGGTGGAACATTTTTGGAAATTGAGAAATCCCATAAATTAATTGCTGATTTATTAGATAAAAGTATTTCTAGACCATTTTCCCCTGTATATCCTGTCTTGGAAACGAATATTTTTTCTTTGGGCGAAATATGTTCAAAAATTTTATATTCGCATCCAAAGTTAGGGATATGTGAGATCGAAGAGTGAATCCATTCCTCAAATAAACTGAATGAGTTTTTCCCCTGTAGTGCTAAAAGTACTTTGTCTTTTTTAAAGTTTGTTATCGAAATTTCACATTTATTTAAATTATTTTTTATCCACTGAAAATCTGCTTCATATCTACTTGCATTAACTATTAACAATAATTCTGATATTTCATTTTCTTGTATACCAAGGTCATAAATTATTAAGTCATCTATTATTCCCCCTTTATCATTGAGCATTACTGTATAAAGCCCCTGACCTTCAGAAAAGGAGTATAAATTAGTAGGAAAAAATTTTTGAACATAATCCTTTGGATTGATTCCCTTGATGGAGATTACACCCATGTGAGAAATATCAAACAATCCTGCTGAAGATCTAACTGCTTCATGCTCTTTGATTAATCCTGAAAATGATATGGGCATTTCCCAACCTGCAAAATCTACTAATTTTGCATTGGATTGAACATATTTTGAATACAGAGGACTTTTAAGCAAATCCATGAAATATCTAATTTTGATTTAGTATTTTTACACTTTAGTTTAGAAATTTTTTATTGCATATTTTCTAATGACAAAATTAAGCTTCTTAGTACTTTGGCCGCAACTATGCTACTAACTCCGCTTTTATCAATTTCTGGAGATAATTCCACAATATCTGAACCCACAATTCTTAAGTCTTTTAAAGTTTTTAGGATTTCTTCAAAATCATTCCAAAAAAATCCTCCTGGTTCTGGAGTTCCCGTCCCTGATAATAAACTAGGATCAAACCAATCTAAATCTATTGTTAAATAGATTGGAGACTTAGAGTATGGTTTAAGAGCTTGTTTTAACTCTTGTGCATTTCCGCCTGGACTAAAGTTAACTAATTGATTGTTGTTATGCATAATTTGAAATTCTTCTTTAGTCCCACTTCTTATTCCTACTTGTAAAATTTTCTTTTCAGGTAGTACCTCTAAGCATCTTTTCATTGCACAAGCATGACTATGTTTATTTCCTATATAGGATTCTCTTAAATCTGCATGAGCATCTAGTTGAACCAATATCAAATCTGGATATTTTTTTACTAATGCTTCAATAGCACCTCTGGTAATAGAGTGTTCGCCTCCAAGCATAATAGGACTAAGGCGTTTTTTAATTAAAAAATTTGTTGCTGATTTGACCGATTCAATAACTGACTCTGAGTCATTTTTATCCATTAGTATTGACCCAAAATCAACATACAAAATATCCTCTAAGTCTTTATTTAGATTTGGACAATATGTTTCTAAGCAAGAACTGACTTGTCTTATTGCCTCTGGACCAAATCTAGCTCCTGGTTTGAAAGAACATGTCCCATCATAATTGACTCCAAATATACCAATTGAGCATTCATCAGGGCTTCTTTTTGCTCCCATAAAAATCGCATTTTCGTTATCAAATAAATTTTTTATCATTCTATGAATTTAGTTCTTTTACAATTTTATTTGGCATCATTTTGAATGCTGCATTTTGAAAATTTAAATTCCAAATTTCACAACCTTTTTCTATTTTCAGGGCTTCATTACAATTTTGCTTTGAAAAATTTAGAACTTCTTCAGAAGCGAATGTCCAACTCCAAATACCGCTAGGATATATTGGCACAAAAGAATACATAGTTTCAGAGACTCTAAATATTTTTTTCAGGGTTTTCAAAATACTTATGTGAATATTTTTGAAGGATTCAGGTGATTCGCTTTGAGTTGCTAAGATACCATTTTTTCCAAGAATTCTTTTGCATTCTATATAAAACGAATCTGAAAATAATAAATTTGACAATTCTGAAGGATCTGAACAATCTATAAATATAACGTCGTAAAAATTATCTCTTGTTTTTTTGACCCATTGAACACCATCATCAATATGAATCTTTAATCTTTTGTCATTCCATGCTTCGCCTCCAATTTCTTTTAAAAATTTTTTAGATATTTTGATTACTTCCTCATCAATCTCTACTAGATCAATTTTTGATATTTGAGAGTATTTAATGCATTCTCTTGCTGTACCGCCATCTCCTCCACCAATAATTAGTACATTAGATTTTTCGCCAATGCTACTTAATGCTGGATGCACAAGACACTCATGATAATATTTCTCGTCTTTTAATGATGTCATCCAACAACCATCTAGCATTAAAGCTCTGCCATAATATTCATTTGCAATGACAATAATTTCTTGATATTTTGATTTTTGTTTAATTAAAATTTCTCCATTTAGGCCGAATCTTGAGCCTTGATGATATTCATCTATCCATTTTGAAATATGAGTCATTTGCTTTTTAAGAATTTTTTCTTTTAAGTTTTTGCTTGGCTATTTGCCAAAGCCGTTGAAAATCTTTAGGAGTTTGTTTTTTAATATTATCTCCTGCATGATGTTCAATTATTGAAAATCTGTCTAAAAATTTTTTATTAGTTTTTTGAAGAGCTGATTCAGGATTTATTTTTAAAAAGTTTGATAGATTCAGAAGGGTAAAGTAAATATCCCCAAATTCATTTTTTATGTCTGAATCATTATTACTTTTAATTGCTTCCTTTAATTCATTAATCTCTTCTTCTAACTTTTCAAAAATCTGATCAGTACTCTCCCATTTAAAACCATATTCTTTAACAACATTTGTGATTTTATTTGTTCCAACCGTTGGCGGTAAATTTTTGATTTTTAAATTTAAATTTTTACTAATTGATGATTCCATATGAGGTACTTCTTGTCCTGAATTTTTAATATTTTCCCAAATCTGTTGCGATTTTTCTAGAGATACTTTTTCTTTTTTTTTGAAAATATAGGGATGTCTATTAATAATTTTCTTGTTTAGATTTTTTATTACATCATTTAGTTCAAATTCTTTTTTTTCGTAACCGATTTCAGCATGAAGCATTACTTGTAATAAAAGATCTCCTAACTCTTCACATATATTATCCGCTTTTTTTTCATATATCGCATCTATAAATTCACTACTTTCTTCATTTAAAAATGGGATCAACGATTTATGAGACTGTATTTTCTGCCAAGGGCATCCCCAAGTTTTATCTTTTAATGATTTGATATTAGATATCAAAATTTTAAAGCTTTCTATAGTCTCTAAATCGCAATTTTTTTGCAATTTATATCTATCGTTTGAGGACATAGGATATATTTTATTAATTTAATTTTGCCTCAATCATGAAATATTTAAATACTTAGTATAAATTTTTCAACTTCATCTATTAGAATAATTTATTATAAGGGCGATTAGCTCAGCGGTAGAGCGCCTGCCTTACAAGCAGGATGTCCCTGGTTCGAACCCTGGATCGCCCATTTATTATTTTCTAATGACTGAGATCGTCAAACTTTCAATCTGTTAAAGCGCTGCTTCAGAACTATCTAGGCAAGATTCTTTTGGAGGTTTTCCTGGAGAAATGTCAATTGATTTGTTTGGGGATAAAAATTGTTCCGAAGGATAGATGCATACTAAATTGAGGCCAGTCACAAGTAATGGATCCCCTATCTCAAGAACTGAAGGAGTCACTTTATATGCGGATGTAAAAAAGTTCAATTTACTTAAAGATTTAAAATTAGATTATTACGGTGATTTAAGTGGTAGTGGATTTCTTATTTCAACACCAAAAAAATGCAAAACGTTGTTCCTGCTGTTCTGGCTTCAAATTTTTGTACAATTAATGTGACTTTTCTTGCAAACTAATATTATTTTCATTAATTGGCTGCTATCAAGATAAAATAAACAAAAAGTTTCTTGAAATAAAATTTGCATATGACAGAGATGAATGATCAATTATCTTTAGAGAATTATTCACCTTTTGAAGTAGAGAAAAAGTGGCAAGAAAAATGGGAAAGTTTAAAGGCCTTTAGTCCTAACGCTGAGGATGATGGTGAGCCTTTTTGCATTGTTATTCCGCCACCCAATGTAACTGGATCTTTGCATATGGGACATGCATTTAATACAGCTTTGATAGATGTTGTAGTTCGTTTTCAAAGACTCATAGGGAAGAATGTTTTGTGTTTGCCAGGAACTGATCATGCTTCAATAGCTGTTCAAACGATTCTCGAAAAACAATTAAAAAGTGAAGGAAAAACAAGCGAGGATATTGGAAGAGATGAATTTCTTAAAAGAGCATGGGACTGGAAAGAACAAAGTGGTGGAAGAATAGTTTCTCAATTAAAGAGGATAGGATATTCAGTTGACTGGACTAGAGAAAGATTTACTCTGGATCAAAAATTAAATGAGGCAGTGGTTGAGGCTTTTAATATTCTTCATAAAAAGAATTTAATTTATAGAGGTGAATATCTAGTTAATTGGTGTCCTGAATCTCAATCTGCCGTAAGTGATCTTGAAGTTGAAATGCAAGAAGTAAATGGTCATTTATGGCATTTTAAATACCCTTTAATTTCTGAAAGTGGGAAACAGTTAGATAAGTACTTAGAGGTTGCAACAACAAGACCAGAAACTCTTTTGGGTGATACTGCTGTTGCAGTTAATCCTGATGATGATAGATATAAAGAATTTATTGGTATCAAAGTAAAAGTCCCTTTCGTTGATAGAGAAATACCTATTATCGCTGATTCACATGTTGATAAAGATTTTGGTACTGGATGTGTCAAGGTTACTCCAGCGCACGATCCAAATGATTTTGCAATTGGAAAAAGGCATAATTTAAAACAGATTAATGTAATGAATAAAGATGGAACTTTAAATATTAATGCAGGTAAATTTAAAAATTTAGATAGATATGAGGCTAGAAAGAAAATTATCAAAGAATTGGATAACTTAGGTCTTTTGACAAAGATAGAGGATTATAAACATACCGTTCCTTTTTCTGATAGAGGTAAGGTGCCAATTGAACCTTTATTGTCAACACAATGGTTTTTGAAAATGGATGAAATATCTCAAGGATGTCTTAATGAAATTGATTCTAAAAAACCATCGTTTATTCCCCCGCGCTGGGAGAAAGTTTATAAGGATTGGTTAGAGAATATTAATGATTGGTGTATCAGTAGGCAATTATGGTGGGGGCACCAAATACCAGTATGGTACGTTTTAGATGATTTTCAAGACACAATTGAACAAAATACTCCATATGTCGTTGCAAGAAATGAAGAGGATGCCTTAATCAAAGCTAATAAACAATTTGGATTAAATATTAAATTGGTTCGTGATAAAGATGTTTTGGATACTTGGTTTTCAAGTGGTTTATGGCCTTTCTCAACCCTTGGTTGGCCAAATACAAATGACCCGGATTTTAAAAAATGGTATCCAAATAGTGTTCTTGTAACGGGTTTTGATATTATTTTCTTCTGGGTGGCGAGAATGACAATGATGGGGAATACTTTTACGAATAATATTCCTTTTAAGGATGTTTATATTCATGGTCTTGTTCGAGATGAAAATAATAAAAAAATGAGTAAAAGTTCAGGTAATGGTATTGATCCAATACTATTAATTGATAAATATGGTTCTGATGCTCTGAGATTTGCTTTGATTAGAGAAGTTGCAGGCGCTGGACAAGATATCCGGCTTGATTTTGATCGAAAAAAAGATACATCTTCAACTGTTGAAGCTTCAAGAAATTTTGCTAATAAATTATGGAATGCAACTAAATTTATATTAATTAATAAAACTTCTAGCAATAATTATTCGCTTAATGAGAGTGATGAAACTTCTTTAGAGTTATGTGATAAGTGGATTTTATCGAAACTGAATAAGGTAAATACAAAGGTCACTGCTTTGTTGAAAGAATATAAATTGGGAGAATCTGCGAAATTACTATATGAATTTACATGGAATGATTTTTGTGACTGGTATGTAGAATTTGCTAAACAAAGGTTTAATAATAAAGGGACTAAAAATAGCCAAATATCTGAAAAGGTTTTAATAAAAGTGCTCAATGATATTTTGGTGATGATTCATCCTTTTATGCCGCATATTACAGAAGAACTTTGGCATGTACTGCAACTTAAACCAGATAAAGAATTATTATCTCTTCAAAAATGGCCAATCCAAGAAAATAAATTTGTTGATAATAAGCTTGATAATTCCTTTCACCAACTCTTTGAAATTATTAGATTAATTAGAAACTTGAGAGCTGAATTAGGACTCAAGCCATCAGAAAAAGTTCCTGTTTACTTAATTTCAGATAATGATGAATTAATTGATTTTTTAAAAATTTTAGTTGATGATATTCAAACCTTAACTAAATCCTCTGAAGTATTTATTTTTAAACCTAATTCTGTTGATAAAAAAGAGTTTGTTAAATCTTTTTCTGGGATAATTGGTGATTTAGAGGTTTACTTACCTTTTCAGGATTTTGTAAATATAGATGCATTAAAGGAAAGGTTAACCAAGGATTTAAAAAAGGTGACTGTTGAATTAGATATTTTAAATAAGAGATTATCTAATAAAAATTTCGTGGATAAGGCTCCAAAAGATATTGTTGATGAATGTAGATTTAAATTAAACGAGGGTTCGGTACAAATGGAGAGAATTACAAAAAAACTCGAACTTTTGAATTGATAATGAATATATTTCTAGAAAATATTTATAATTTGTCTTTTTTTTTTAATACTGGAATTGGGGTTTTTTCTTTTGTTTGCATTTATATTGTAATTGTTTTATTAATACTTCCAGCTTCTTGGTTATCTCTATTATCAGGTTTTTTATATGGCTCATATTTAGGATCAATTATCGTTTTTATTTCGGCTTCTATAGGAGCATCAGTTGCATTTTTTATATCAAAAAGTTTTTTTGCAAAAAAGCTAAAAACCCTTTTTAGCCGTTATCCAAAATTAAGTGTTATGGAGAAAGTGGTAGAAAAAGGCGGACTTAAATTAATTTTTTTAGCGAGATTATCGCCGATATTTCCTTTCAGTATTCTTAATTATTTTTATGGTTTGAATAGTGTCAAATTTAGAGATTTCGCTCTTGGTCTTCTTGGAATAATTCCAGGAACTTTTCTTTATTGCTCAATAGGTAGTTTGGCAAAAAGTCTCCAGGAGTTAAAAAATGTGCAATCACCAAATAATTTATATATGACTATAGTTGGAGTCGTTTCAACTTTTTTAGTGGTGTATTTCTTAGCTAAATACTCTAGAGAGTACTTTGAAAACGCCTAAGAATTTAATCTTTAATATTCCAATCTTTAATAGATGCAATTAGAATAAACCATAAAAGTCTAAATTTACCTAGTAAAGTTTTGTTGGCTTCTAATTCGGTATATTTTGCCTGTCCACAGGGAGTTTTTATATATTTGAAAACTGTTTTCTTCGTCATAAGTCCCGTAATAAGTCCTGATTAATATTCTTCTATTTTATAGCTAAGATTTTAATTTTTTTTTAATTAAAAACCACATTTTTCATTGACTACTTTTTTGAATATTATTTTTTACAAAATTTAAACTTTTTCTCCAGCTTTAAATCCTCTAAAGCATTTGAATCTAGGAAACCTAAGACTAAAAGCTACCGCATCCTTGGATTTAGTTTTAGCATCAGCTCTGATTTCTACAAGTTGACCAATAAGATGATTACGTTTTGACCAATATTCTTCACGTTGGATATCACTAAATCCGCTGCCGCAACTAAGACTGTATTCATATCCATCATCTTTCCCTTCTACAACTATTGCTCCCAGTCTACCTTTATTACGACCTGTGCCTTCCTCAACCGATACAACTTTTAAAGTGACTTCAATGAAAGGTTTTGCTTTTAACCAACTGTGTGTTCTTTTACATTCATATATAGCATCAGGATCTTTAATCATTACTCCTTCATATCCACCTTCCACGGCAGATTTATTCAGCTCTACAAATCTTTTCTGTCCCTCAATGGTTTCAAGATCTACATTTTCCCATTCAAGTGCTTGTATGTGTTTTAGGAGCATAGAATGTTTTGTGACCCATTCTTTTACTAATGAACTTCTTTTTGTTTGACTGGTGTTCCATCTCCCTGTTTGGAAGTTTTCAAGGGGACATAAGTCAAATAGGTGGAGAACTGCGTCTTTGGTTTGTTTGCCATCTTTTCTATGTACTTGTTTCATTAAATCCTGAAAGTTAGCGCTCATTACTTCACCATCAAGGACTAAGTCATAAGGTGCAGGATCTTCTTTTAAGACTTTTTCTATTTCTGAGATAATATGACCAAAATTATGGAATTGTTTCCCATTACGAGAAAACATTTCTACTTTATTTTGTCTAATAATAGTTAAGACGCGCACACCATCTAATTTGATTTCAATTTGCTTTTTTCCTATCATTTTTTTTTCATGATTTGCACTGTCATGAGCTAAAGGACAAGAAAAAATAGGAATCGAATATTTGGGAAATTTCTTTGCTATCTTGTTGATTGTTTTTTCAGATACACCACACCTAAGATCTTTAATTAATACTCGTCTATAAAATCCATTCCACTCTTCTTTAGTGGCAGATTCCATCGCTCTAAAAATTGCATCGCGAGCAGCGTGCCCAGTAAGTTTCCTTTGAATTAGCTGATTGGCTAATTCTGTGAAATCTTTCCAAAAAAAACTGTTACTTTTTTCATTCTCTTTTTCGGGAACTATTTTTACACCAAAAGTTACTAGTGGATCTAGTGCCATACGAATTCCTTCAAAAAAATCATCAAACCCTTTTTCCATTGCTTCGAAGATGATTTTTTCTTTATCTAATCTGCTTGGGTGTATTTCTAATTGACGTATGATTTCTTCTTTTTTCAAATCTTTTGGTCTCACAAGAAATTATTAATTCACTTTGGCTATTCTGTCTATTTTCCAATCATTGTCAGTTTTTGCGAAAGTAAAATCTAATGGGAGCTCATCTTGTTTATCTTCTGATTTTAAATTTAACGTTATTATGATTTGATCTTCTTGCACCCTAGGTCGTCCTGATTTTAAATTTCTGTATTTATTGAGGTTTAAACTAGCTAAGAATTTAAGAAAGTCTTGCCGCTTAACATGGGTTTTATAAGTTTTTGTAGTCAAACCATAAGCTGCATCAATTCTACCAGCAGCTATTTGATCAAAAAACTTTCTTACTAATGGATTGATTCCTCTGGCGCTAATGACTAATTTGACTGCATTAAAAGTCCAAAAAGCAACTAGTACTGCTCCTCCAAATAATAAAGCTTTAATTCCAATATCTTTAACTAGTGTTGCATCCATGAGTATTGTAGTTTTTTTTTACTTTAAGAAAATAAATCGTTTTTGATGGTTTTTTTTGTCAAAATAATACTAATTTTAATCCATAATGCCCGTAATTCCTCTTTTACCTTTATTTCATAGATTTAATAGCCAATATTTTGAGAATTCTTTAACTGTAAATAATCAACCTCTAGTAAAAGTTAGATGGAGTGATAATAGATTAAAAACTACAGCTGGTTTTTATAAAAGAAAAAGAATAAATGGTTTTATTGACTCTGAAATAATCTTATCGAAACCTATTTTGAGTAAATTATCCACTAGTGAAATAAATAGTACTTTATGTCATGAAATGATTCATGCATGGGTAGATAGGATATTAAATAAAAATGAGATACATGGTCCAAATTTCTTAGAAAAGATGTATGAAATTAATGCTATAGAGAAGAGTTTTCAAATTTCTGTAAGGCACTCATTTCCTATAGAAAGGAGAGAATTAAAATATATAGGAACCTGTCAAAATTGTGGTGAGAAATTTTTTTATAGGAAAAGAGTAAAGAATATTGCCTGTAAAAAATGTTGTATAAATTTTTTTAATGGATCATGGAATAAAAACTGTTTAATTTTGTTTGATTAGAAATATAAGATGTGTTTTTGTTTCTATATTGAGAATTATTTATTTTTTTAATGTAATTTATATTTAAAAAAGCATAATAATTTATGGATTCAAGGCGAATTAGAAATCTTAGCAATAGTTTTGATAGAAATATTGTTGATAAACAAGTTGATAAAATTTTTGAAACTGGAAGACAATTTGTTGATGGAGTATCCGGGGCTAGGCCAGGTAAAAGAAGGAACTCAGATTTTCAAGGAATAACACGTAAGAGTGTTAAAAAAGTGGGAAGATGGGTATCTGAAAAAGTGGATTTATTTTTTGATGAAGATAATGATGATTGGAATGATGATAATTTTTACGATGATGATAGCGATATTAAGACATTTACTAGAGAATCAAATTCTTATGAATCTACTAAACCGCATTCAAAAAGACCTTTAGAAGCAATATCTTTAAGGCAACCAAAAAATTTACAGACAACTGAACAAAAAAAATTACCTTATGGGAAAGAGAATAAAGATGAAGATTGGCCAGATGAAATGGATTTTAAAGTTGAAAGATGGCAAAGAGCTTCAGAAAAAGAGAGTAATATATCGAGAGATCAATTAAATAAACACGGTCAATCAAAATCAAGAAACCTTCCTAGATCAAGAAGAAGAAGAGTATAGATTTGCAAATTCTTTAATTCCAGAAGAACCTAGTAAACTCTCTAAATGTGGATTGAAAACCTCTCTAATAATTGTTATAGGCTTTTTGTCACGAAAAAATCTATAATTTCTTGACCAGAATGGACCTTTAAAACAAAATTGATCTTCTAACCATTTTGAATTCACAAGTGAAATTCGATCAACTTCTCTAAATAATTCTGATCTATCTTGGGTCAAATTTTTCCAAATTGGTTCTTCTTTGGCTTTTAAATTTTCATTCACTTGTTCTGCATTCCACCAACTTTCAGCCCATGCTAAGTTTTTATTATTGTTTTTAATCCATACTTGTCTTCTAATTAAAGGACCATTTAATTGATTTATTTCTTTAGGCCCCTCTTGACTGAATAGTGGATCTAATTGCATTGAAATTAATTTAATTTTTGTTTCTTGATTAGTTAAAAGTTGGAGATGTCTAGTTGGACTTCCATCTCCAAGAAGCATTAATTTCCATGGACCAGATATTTTTGGGAGTGAATTTTTCACTAAAAAAGTAGAAGCTTTTTCTTCCCATAATATCTTTGGGGATTTAAAAAGTTTATGATTCAGTGCTCTTCCTGATTGCTTTTACGATGATAACTTTTTTTCAGCAAAAATATTTGCCTTTTCTTTTTTTATCTCTCTTATCTTTAGCCAAACAAGTAATGCAGTTAAATCAGCTTTGCTAACTCCAGGAATTTTTGAAGCATCACCAAAATTTTTTGGTTTTATCTTATTCAAATTTTCTCTAGCTTCTAAAGATAATGTATCTATCTTTTCATAATTTATTTCTTTAGGCAGAGATTTACAGCTTTGACGATTTATTTGTTCAATGTTGTTTTTTTGTCTTTTAAGGTAACCCTCGTATTTAATATCTATTTCAACACCTTCCTGTATTGAAGAGGATAGATCTTTTTTAGTTAAATCATATTTTATTAGATCTGAATAATGAAAGTTTGGTCTTTTTAAGAGTTCTTTCAAAGTTGTTGAGCCTTTGATTTTTGATCCCGTGTCTAATTCTATTTTTTTTGTTATTTCATCGGTATTTTTTAAACGGGTGTTTTTTAATCTTAATTTCTCTTCTTCGAGGAGTTTTATTTTTTCTTGATAGGCCGACCATCTTTTCTTATCAATTAGTCCTACTTGATAACCTAATGGGGTTAATCTCCTATCTGCATTATCTCCTCTAAGGGTTAACCTATATTCACTCCTACTAGTAAGAACTCTGTATGGTTCTTTGAGATCTTTGGTAATTAAATCATTGATCATTGTTCCTATATAGCTGCTTTCTCTAGTGAAGATTATTGGGTCTTTCTTGTTTAGTTTTCTTGTCGCATTAATTCCTGCAACTAATCCTTGTGCTGCTGCTTCTTCATAACCAGTAGTTCCATTAATTTGTCCTGCGCTATATAAATATGCAATTTCTTTCGTTTCAAGTGATGTTTGGAGCTGTGTTGCAGGAATATATTCATACTCGACAGCATATGCTGGTCGTAACATTTTACATTCACTTAATCCTGGTAAGGTTCTTAAAAGTTCTAATTGAATATTTTCTGGTAAACCTGTAGAAAATCCTTGAACATATATTTCAGGGGTATTAATTCCTTCTGGTTCTAAGAAAATTTGATGTGATTCTTTATCAGCAAATTTAACGATTTTATCTTCAATAGATGGACAATATCTTGGCCCCTTACTATCAATAAAACCGCCGTAAATGGGAGTTAAATGTAAATTGTCTCGAATTAGTTGATGTGTTTTAGCAGTTGTTCTTGTGATATGACAACTAACTTGGGGCATATTATTTTTGATATCTGGGTCAAACGAAAAATATTTATTAGCTGCAGTACTAGGTTGAATATCTAATTCATCAAAAATAATACTTTTTTTATCAACTCTTGCTGGAGTTCCTGTTTTCAAACGCTCTGTTTTGATACCAATTTCGTGCAAGTTTTGAGTAAGACCTTGTGCTGCTTGTTCGCCCGATCTACCAGCTGACATCGATTTATTCCCTATCCATATTTTGCCTTCTAAAAAAGTGCCAGCTGTGATGATAACTGATTTCGCTGAATAGTAACTACCAAAGAAAGTTTTTACACCCTTTATTCTTTTATGTACGATTTTTTTTGAGTTCAATCCAATTTGTTCAGTTTTTGCAATATCTAGTTCAGTAATCATTGCTTCTTTCAAAGATAAATTATCTGTATTTTGTAGTATTTCGATCATTCTTTTTGAGTATTCTCTTTTATCTGTTTGAGCTCTTAATGCCCATACTGCCGGTCCTCTACTCGCATTTAATATTCTTTTTTGTATCGCTGTCTCATCAGCTAATTTACCAATAATTCCTCCTAATGCATCAACTTCATGAACTAACTGACTTTTTGCTGGCCCGCCAACTGCTGGATTACAAGGTTGCCATGCAATCCTATCTAAATTGATTGTAAATAGGGCTGTAGAAAAGCCTAATTTTGCTGTTGTTATAGCTGCTTCGCATCCTGCATGTCCTCCTCCAATAACGATGATTTCAAAAGATTCATTTGTTTTTTGATGATCTTGCATTTTAGGATCGATTTACTTAGCTAAATTCCTAAATCTCGTAAATTGAGGTTCAAATAATAATTTAACAGTTCCTACGGGCCCATTTCTATGTTTAGTGACAATAATCTCTGTTAATCCTCTATCTTCAGTCTCTGGATTGTAATATTCATCTCTATAGATCATTAATACTAAATCTGCATCTTGTTCAATAGATCCAGATTCTCTTAGATCGCTTAACATTGGTCTTTTATTTGTTCTAGACTCTACTCCTCTACTAAGTTGAGACAAAGCAACTACAGGTACTTTTAATTCTCTGGCCATACTTTTAAGACCTCTCGTTATCCTTGAAAGTTCTTGCACTCTATTATCTGGAGTCGTTCCTTCCATTAATTGGAGATAATCAATCACAATTAATCCTAGTTCTTTTTTTTGTTCCGCTATTAATCTTCTGCACAGAGATCTCATCTCTAAAACACTTAAGTTAGGTTTGTCATCTATAAATATTGGTAATTGGCCTAATGAATTTATACCTTCTCCAAGTAAGGGCCATTCATCTTGTTGTAATCTTCCTGTTCTTAGCCTACCACTTTCGATTCCAACTTCCATCGAAAGTAATCTGTATGTCAATTGTTCTTTACTCATTTCAAGGCTAAATACACACACAGGTAAATCTTGAGATTGCGCAACATTCTTAGCCAAATTAAGAACTATTGAAGTTTTCCCCATTGAAGGTCTTCCAGCAACAATTATTAAATCACTTCTTTGAAAGCCTTGAGTCATCGCATCAAGGTCGTAAAAATTTACGGGAATTCCAGCTACTGAAGTACCTAATGATCTCGACTCTATTTCATTGAAAGTACTTGTAAGTATTTCAGCTGCTTGAGTTAGACCTTTTGAAGGTTTTTCTTGACTGATTTCAAATATTTTTTGCTCCGCTTTATCTAGAACTTCATTAGTATCTTGAGTCTGATCAAAACCTAGTTGAATCACCTCGTTTCCAGATCTGATAAGTTGCCTTCTCATGAATTTGTCGTTAATTAAATTTGCGACTTGTTCTATGGATGCTGTAGAGGATACATTTTCTACTAGCTCTACTAGTTTGTTATTTCCGCCAATTTTTTCTAGTGATCCATTATCTGCTAACCATGCACTCATTGATGTTAAATCAGTTGGTTTCCCCTGGGTATGCAACATTAATGCGGTTCTATAAATCTCTTGATGAGCATTTATATAAAAAGCTTCAGGTTTAATTAAGTCCGCAATTCTGCCAATTGCGTCTTGATCAAGGAGTATGCCTCCAAGTACAGATTCCTCAGCTTGAATGTTTTGAGGAGGTACTAAGCCAGCATTTTCACTATTAAACTCTTTTTTAAAGTTTTTATTTTGACCATTATTTGGAAAAGGTACGGAAACCATATCTTTAATTGCTTAGATATATACTCTGGCTACTTTTCAAAATAATGCAACAAATTGATTAACTTGTTACTTCAATATTTACTTCTGCATTTACCTCTTGATGGAGTTTTATTTTTGCAGTATAGGAACCTAAATTATGAATATCAGGAACTATGATGTTTCTTCTATCAATTTCTTTTTTGGTTGCTGCCTTTATTGCTTCGGCAACATCCCCATTGGTAACTGTTCCAAAAAGTACTCCATCTTCTCCAACCTGTTTTTTAATAGTGAATCTTCCTATTGTTGATAATGCAGTTTGGAAGTCTAAAGCTTCTTGCTTTAGTTTATCAGCAGCAATTTTTTCTTTTTCTTTTTTTCTTTCAATTTGTTTAAGAACAGCTGGTGTTACATTCATTGCTTTTCCATGAGGTAATAGGAAATTTCTTGCATATCCAGGTGCAACTTCAACTACATCGCCTTCTTTACCTAGTGAAGCAATTGATTCATTTAATGCGACTTGTACTCTTTTAGCCATGAAAATATTAAACAATATATTTAATAATAAGACCTAGAGGGTAACTTTACTTTTTTTGCAAGACCTAATTTTGCAAGAATCTTAATATGTTCCCAAGTTAAATCGATTTGACCTCTAAATAAACCTTGTTTTGCCGAATTAGGAAATGCATGATGATTATTATGCCAACCTTCTCCAAACGTTAATGCAGCAACCCATGCATTGTTTTTGGATGAGTCACCACTTTCAAATGGTGCTTTACCCCAACAATGTGTTGCGGAATTTACTAGCCAAGTTATGTGATAAACAACGACAAGTCTCAATGGAATGCCCCATAGCACCAAAGCCCAACCACCAACTCCTAATTTTTGTCCTATTGCGAACAAAGAAAGTCCAATAGGTATTTGTAATAATAAAAAATATTTATTTAGAAATCTATAGTATGGATCTTTAATTAAATCTGCACTTAGTTTTGGAACAGCTTTTAGTGCTTCAACGTCTTTGAACATCCAACCCATATGACTCCACCAAAAACCTCTTTTACTGTTGTGATGATCTACTTCTGTATCTGAAAAAGAGTGGTGATGCCTATGCAAACCCACCCAATCAATAGGTCCATGCTGGCAACTTATTGCTCCACAGGTTGCAAAAAATCTCTCTAACCATCTTGGAACAATGAACGATCTGTGTGATAACAATCTGTGATATCCAAGAGTGACTCCTAAACAAGCAGTTACCCAGTAAAAAAATAATAATGATATGACTGCAGGGAGACTCCAAAAATTTGGTTGTAGAGCTATAAGAGAAAGAATATGAATTGCAACCATGAAAACTATTGTTCCCCAAGTTTTATGCAGTCTTGGAGGATATTTTTTTGAATGGTTGGAGGGTTCTAATAATTTTTCTGAGAGTTCTATAACTTTTTCAGCTGGAACAGGTTTTTTTAATTTTGCTGTTTCTTGGAAAATTACTGAATTCATGATATTGAAATACTATTTTCAAAATTACCGATATGTAATATTATCATACTATACTATTGATAAGTTTAATTATCTGTGAGTCTCGGATATCGCGATAAATTATATAGAGGTCGAAGGGCTATGGCTCATTTGATACATCTCTGGCATGAGAGAAATGGTTGGTCACATAGGGTTTTGCCATTACTTTCTGAAATTCTTGATTTAGGTAAAGTTCATAATTCGCAAATTTCTAATCTTAGGAATGGAAAGTTATCTTCGCCAGGTCCTGAAGTTTTTCTTGCTTTAGCTCAAATTAATATGATTCTTGATCAAGGTATAGAAAAAATCAGGGATCGTTTAGAAAGCGATTACCCAGAGTTATGGAAATCTTTGCAAGAGTCTGCATTACCCTTAAAAAATGATTCTGGGAATCCATTGTCGGCCGGGGAGTTATTTGAGATATTTTCAGGATTAAAATCTCTCCCTTCATCTTTTGACTGGTACATAGAAGATGAAGAAGCTTCTGTTTTAAGTGATGCCCTTTCAGTACATTTTTGTCAGAATAAGGCTTGGAGATCATGTAAAATTCAAGTAATGGAAGCCTATGCTGTCAATAAATCTAGTCGCAGAGAACGTTTTGCTGAGGTAATAGCAGGAATTAAAGATTATACGGCAGAAGAATTAGATGGAGAACTACTTGATTTATATGAGGCTTCAAAAAAACTCTCTTATTTTCAGGGTAAAGGACCTAATGCCTTCCTCGCAGAATTAAGAAATTTAGCTTCTGAAAAATAATTATGAGTTTTCATAACTAATGACACTTAATAATAATTTAAAACTGGCTGAAAATGCTGTTCTTTCTGTAGAAGAGAGTTTGAGTAAAGTTTTTCAAGAAAGATCCAATCAGGTTTTCCAGAAATTAGAAAATATTTTGACAATTTTTAAGGAAGAAAAAGTTTCTACTAGTCATTTCAATCAATCCTCTGGTAGCGGTCATTATGATATATCTAGAGAAAAAATTGATGCAGTTTTTGCAAGATTGTTTCTAGCTGAAAAAGCAGCTGTGAGAATGCAATTTGTAAGTGGAACGCATGCAATAAGTTCCGTATTATTTGGAATTCTTAGACCTGGAGATGTGATGTTATCTCTTACAGGAAAACCATATGACACATTAGAAGAAGTGATAGGAATAAGGGGAGGAGGTAAAGGCTCACTGAAAGATTTTGAGATTGAATATAAGCAAATAAATATCTGCGATAATTTTGATTCTTTTGAAGAAAAAATTGTTCACTCTTTTAAAGAAAATTCATGCAAATTAGTATTCATACAAAAAAGTTGTGGATATAGTTGGAGAAAATCTCTTACGAATCATCAGATAGAGAAAATTTGTAGTCTGATTCATTCTCTTGATCCCAACTGCATATGTTTTGTTGATAACTGTTATGGGGAGCTTGTTGAAGATAGTGAACCAATTTCTAAAGGTGCAAATATAATTGCCGGATCATTGATTAAAAATTTGGGAGGAACAATCGTTCCTACTGGTGGGTACATAGCAGGAGATGCAGAGTTGGTTGAGATGGCATGTTCTAGATTAACTTCACCAGGTATTGGCTCATCAGCAGGAATAAATTTTGGACTTGGAAGATTAATTTTGCAGGGGTTGTTTTTAGCGCCCCAAATGGTTCACGAATCATTAAAAGGTGCTGATATGGTTGCTGCAGTTTTTAAAAATTTGGGATTTAAGGTTTTGCCAGAGCCTGCAACTTATCGATCTGATCTTATTCAGTCAGTGAGATTTAATAATCCTGATTTGGTACAAAAAGTTTGTCAATCATTTCAAAATTCTTCACCAGTAGATTCTTTTTTAAATGTTGTTCCATCAACAATGGATGGATATGATTCAAAATTATTAATGGCAGGAGGTACATTTATTGAAGGTAGTACAAGTGAATTTTCCGCTGATGCTCCTCTAAGAGATCCTTACAATATTTTTGTTCAAGGCGGTTCTCACATAGCTCACATCAAAATTGCATTAATTCAATTATTATCTGAATTATTAGAGGAAAAATTAATTACAAAGCATTCTCTACTTTCTTCATTAACTTAATCATGTCTTACCAGTTTCCAGACAATCTCAACTACGCTGATACCCATGAATATGTCTTGGAAGAAAACGGATTGTTAAAAATTGGAGTTAGTGAATTTGCCATAGATCAATTAGGAGATATTGTTTTTGTTGAGTTAGCTGATCAAGGGGCTACTTTAGAAAAAGGTGAGACTTTTGGAACAATAGAATCTGTTAAGGCTGTTGAAGAAGTCTATTTGCCTTTTACAGGAGAAATAGTATCTATAAATGAGAGTGTTATTGATAACCCTGAGCTTTTACAGAATGACCCGATTGGAGAAGGTTGGTTAGTTATTATGAAACCAGAATCTAAAGTATTAATTGCTGATTTGATGACTTCTGAGGAATATCAATCAAAGGTTGTTCCAAAATAAGGCAAACTTTTTAAAAAGAGCTATTTTAAAGAAAAATATATTAATATGACATCCAAATTTGGATCTGATTTGTTTATAGATAGGCATCTTGGGTTAGGAGATAATGATGAGAGAATCATGCTGAACAAGCTTGGTTTTAATAATATTGATCAATTTATAAATCAAGTTATTCCTGAAGATATTCAGCTTAAAGATAAATCTTCAGAAATTTTACCCCAAGGTTGTTCAGAAATTGAGGCTTTAAATGAATTAGAAGAGATTGCGAAGAAAAATGCCAAAATGAGATCACTAATAGGCCTTGGTTATTATGACAATCACATGCCGAAAGTAATCCAAAGACATGTTCTCGAAAATCCTAGGTGGTACACATCTTATACTCCATACCAAGCCGAAATTGCACAAGGAAGGTTAGAAGCTCTTTTTAACTTTCAGACTATTGTTTGTGAACTAACAGGATTCCCTGTTGCCAATGCATCTTTGTTAGATGAGGGTACTGCTGCTGCAGAAGCTATGGCTATGAGTTTTGCTGCAAGAAAAAATAAATCTTCAAAAGTTTACTTAGTGGAATCAAATGTTTTTGATCATACTTTTAATATTTTACAAACCAGAGCAAAACCTTTAGGAATTTCCTTAAAACGCTTTAGTCAAAGCAAATTTCCTAATCATGATGATGTTTTTGGAATTTTGTTTCAATTACCGGGCAAAAATGGGGAATTATTTGATCCCACATTCTTAATATCGCAAGCACATAGGTCAGAAATTATTGTAACGGCATGTATTGATCCAATGGCACAAGTTTTAATTAAACCAATTTCTGAATTCGGTGTTGATGTTGCAGTGGGTAGTATGCAAAGATTTGGAGTTCCAATGGGTTTTGGTGGACCCCATGCCGCGTATTTTGCATGTAGCGAAAAATATAAAAGGCTCATACCTGGAAGAATTGTTGGGCAAACTCTTTCTAAAAATGGAGAAAAGTCTTTAAGACTAGCATTGCAAACAAGAGAGCAACATATTAGAAGGGAGAAGGCCACTAGTAATATTTGTACTGCTCAATCTTTATTAGCCATAATTTCTTCTTTTTATGCTATTTATCATGGACCATTTGGGTTAACGCAAATTGCTAAGAGATTAGTGGAGTTGAGAATAAATTTAGAATCATGTTTGGTTGATTTAGGTTTTCATATTCCAGATGGGATTAGATTTGATAGTGTTGACGTTTATTCTGAGTACTCTCAAAAGATCCATAATGAAGCTTTAAAAAATGGTTATAACTTAAGAATTTTGCCGTTGGGATCATCTATCGAAGATTCAACTGGCTTTGGGATTTCTTTGGATGAGCTTAGTAATGAAAAAGAAATTAAAGATATTGTGACCTTCATAGCAAACCTTATAGACAAAAAAGAAGATTTAGATCATATAAAATTTGATAAAGGATTTCATCTTGAAGGTTTATCTTTGAGATCCAGTGAATGGATGCAGCAAGATATATTCACAAATTATCAAAGTGAAACTGAATTAATGAGATATATATTCCGACTTGCTGAAAAAGATTTTTCTTTGGTAGATGGAATGATTCCATTAGGAAGCTGTACCATGAAGTTAAATTCTGCAGCAGAGTTAAATCCAGTTTCTTGGGCTAATTTATCTTCCATTCATCCTTTTTCTCCAGCAGATCAAACTAAGGGCTATTCAAAAATAATATTTGACCTAGAAAAATGGATAAGTGATATTGTTGGTTTAAAAACAGTTTCTTTTCAACCAAATGCAGGTTCTCAAGGAGAGTTTGCAGGTTTATTGGCAATTAATTCTTATTTTGAATCAAAAGGTGAACTTTCAAGAAACAAATGTTTAATTCCTAAAAGTGCTCATGGAACAAATCCTGCTAGTGCAGTTATGGCAGGTTTTGATGTTTTAACTGTTGAATGTGATGACGAAGGAAATATTGATTTTCAAGATTTGTCGATCAAGGTCAAGAAATTTGACACTCAAATTGGTGCTCTCATGTTGACTTACCCTTCTACGCATGGAGTTTTTGAATTGCAAATCAGAAAGATATGTGACTTAATTCACTCTGTTGGGGGTTTTGTCTATTTAGATGGAGCAAATTTGAACGCTCAGGTTGGATTATGCAAACCCGGGAACTATGGTGTTGATGTCTGTCATTTGAATTTACATAAAACATTCTGCATTCCTCATGGAGGTGGTGGTCCAGGAGTAGGTCCAGTTGCTGCATCAGAAACTTTAAGCCCATTTCTTCCCTCTCATTCTTTAAAGGATAATAATTTATCTAATAATCTCAATTACGTATCTTCTGCCAAGCACGGTAGTGCTAGTATTCTTCCAATAAGCTGGATGTATATAAAAATGGCTGGTTTTAGTGGTTTGAGGAAAGCAACTATGCATGCAATTTTATCTGCAAATTATATTGCTCATTCTTTAAAGCATAAATTTAAGATCCTTTATAAAGGAAAAAATAATTTTGTCGCACATGAATGTATTTTAGATTTTAGAGATTTAAAATCCAAAACTGGTTTGAGTGTAAATGACTTAGCTAAACGATTAATAGATTATAGTTTTCATGCCCCAACTATAAGTTGGCCTGTTCCAGAGACAGTAATGATAGAGCCTACTGAAAGTGAAAGTTTGGCAGAATTAGATAGATTTTGTGAAGCTATGCTATTGATCGCGGAAGAAATCAGTGAAATAGAAAATAATAATGAACTCAATAATAATGTGATAAGCAATGCTCCCCATACGCTGAAAGAGTTAATTGCTGATAATTGGCATTATCCTTATTCAAAAGAAAAAGCTTCTTTTCCTTATAAAACTCCAACTACTATAAAGTTTTGGTCTTCAGTTTCTAGGATCAATAATGCATATGGCGATCGCAATTTAATTTGTTCTTGCAATGTAAATCAAGTAGAGACTTTAGAAGAAAAAAAATGTGCATAAAGGACTAGCGTCCTTGTATTTACTTAGTTATTATCAATATGAATAAAAATTTAATATTTTCTTATAGAATTTTTTTAAATTTTTTTATTAAAATATTCGAGCATCAAATTTTTTGGGGTATTTGAAGCTATGACCAAAGATTTTAAATCTGGTAATGTTAAACACCTGCCAGTTAAAAACATCGACTTACCGAATTTTGTCAATAATTTTTCAAGAGATAACTCAAATATCTGTTCGGTTGATGGAACCAATGTTATAAGAGTCCCTTTTGGTAAAAAATTCTCAAAGAAAAAAAGGCCTGAAAAGAATCAAAATATCGCTACTCTAATACTTCCTTTAAGTTCGTATAGTAATCCTACGCCTCCACACGTAGCATGATTTAGATTAAGATTAATTTATTTCTTTGAGAGTATTTGAATAATATTTTTGCAGTTGTAATGTTGCTTGATTCCAATCCCATTTTTCTGCTTCGTTTCGTGCCTCTTTCCTCATAACTTCTCTTTTATCTTCATTCTCTAGAATTTTTTTTGTCGCTTCGATCAAACTTTGTTGCCCATTATCTTTTTCATCAGGATCATATAAACAACCATTAACCCCATCGCTAATTATATCTGGAATCCCACCCTTGTTGGCTCCGATAACTGGACATCCTGCCGCCATTGCTTCTAGCAAAACTAATCCCAGTGTTTCTGTACTAGATGGAAATAAAAATACATCTCCGGAGGCATAGGCGCTAGCAAGTTCATCGCCAGATAAATATCCTATGAAATTAGTCTTGGTATTTTCGAAGATTTTTTCAAGTTGGTTTCTATATGGTCCGTCACCTACAAGTGCTAGGCAAGCATTAGGTAAACTTTCTAAGACTGGTTTTATTCTCTCTATTTGTTTTTCTGCTGATAATCTTCCTACATAAATTAATAAGTAATTAGCGTCTTTATATTTCCCAAATAATTTTTCTCTCATTTTTTCGCTTCTCAAATCTGGTCGGAAACTGTAAGTATCTACTCCTCTTTGCCATAGAGCAGTTCTTTGAATACCTTTTTCTTTTAACTCATTGACCATAGCGGTAGATGTACATAAATTTAACAAGGCTTGATTATGTGCTGCTTTAAGTAATTCCCACAAAAGCGGCTCTAACATACCCATACCGTAATGTTCCAGATATTTTGGAAGATGAGTATGGTAGCTAGCAATTAAAGGAATATTATTAGTTTTCGCTAACCATATCCCACCTAAGCCAAGTACAGCTGGATTGACAACATGTATCAAATCTGGGTTAAATTTTTCTAACTTATCTGAGACTGCAGGACCTGGTAAACCAAGCTTCAACTCTGGGTATAAGGGTAATGGCATTGCAGCAACTCCCACTACAGTTGCTCCCATATATGATTCTGGACACCCCTCTGGACAAAAAATTATAACTTCATCACCATTTTTTATTAAAAATTCAATCGTCTTAGTCAGTCTTGTAACTATGCCGTCAACTTTAGGTAAAAAAGTTTCAGTAAACAATGCAATTTTCACTTTCTTAAGGTAATTATTTCAAAAATTTTAATTAGTCTTTATAGCCTCAGCTTGTTTTTTGGTCCATGATGAAACACAAGGTATGCGCTTAAGATCACATCTATTGGAGTATTTTTTAGCAACTTCAACAACTTCTTCTAATAATCCATTATCAAGAGTTGTTGGGTTTAAACCTAATTCTATAAAGCATTTATTATCAACAATTAGATCATTTTCAACTGCTTCATTCCTTGGATTTGGTAAATAATTGATATCAGCTCCAGTTAGAGAAGCAACTTTTTTAGCTAGTTCTCCAACTTGATGACTCTCAGTCATTTGATTAAAGATTTTGACTCTCTCTCCAGGTTTTGGAGGATTTTCAAGAGCAAGTTGTACACATTTTACAGAGTCTTTTATATGGATAAATGCTCTTGTTTGCCCTCCTGTCCCATGAACACTTAATGGATATCCAATCGCAGCTTGCATTAGAAATCTGTTTAGAACAGTTCCATAATCTCCGTCATAGTCAAATCGGTTTGTCAATCTAGGATCTTTTAAAGTTGCTTCTGTATTTGTTCCCCAAACAATGCCTTGATGTAGATCAGTGATCCTTACAAGATCATTTTTGTTGTAGTAAAGAAATAATAATTGATCTAAAGTTTTAGTCATATGGTAAACACTACCTGGACTTGCAGGGTGTAATATTTCTTCTTCAAAACGGCTTCCGTCTGGTTGTGGAACTTCAACTTTTAGATAACCTTCTGGAATTGTTGCACCTCTATGTGATCCATATCCGTAAACTCCCATTGTTCCTAAATGAACAA